>NZ_JBFTQI010000869.1:0-2323 GCF_056398925.1 Pedobacter sp. 01T416_2 | reverse complement strand
CCTCTGCTGCTTTCAATTTTCCAAACCAAGCGCCCTACTCCCGTATAATTTAATTCAGTTTGATAATAACCAGGCTTTAAAACTTCAACTTCCCACTCTAATTTGCTGTTGGTAGTCCATTTGATGACTTCATTGATATGTTTCCATTCACCAAATTTTTCCATCCATGATTTTCCATTTTTCTCACAGTTTATTGCTGTTCCAAAATCGGCATGAATTGTTGTTTCAATTTGGGGGTCTATACTTTGTATTGAATTTGCCTTTGGGTCGCCGTTGACCGTTATTTCTACCACTGATGCCAGCATTTCTGGGGCTTTTGCTGGCATAAGAATATCTATCCAGCCCTCTTTTTTAGTAAACACCAAAGGTTCATTTTTACCATTGTTTAATAATTTTACAGCAATCACTTCAGACAATAATCCAGGAAGATAAAGATGCCCTGTTACAGGCCAATCATAGACTAAAAGCGAAATTTTATTGCCCTGCACTGTTGCATCACCCCAAGGCAAAGCGTGTTTCCAAGGAGATGCCTTTGCTCCATATATAGTTTGGGGGTATTTTTTGATCCAGGTGCCCGAATTTCGCAATGCCATTGCCGCCTGCTCAGGTATTGTGCCATCCGGTTTAGGACCAACATTTAACATGTAAGTACCTCCTCTGGCTACGGTAGAAAGGGCTCGCATCAAAATTTCTTTGGCACTTTTCCAATTCTGATCATAACCTGCGTAACCCCATGAATCATTTGTAACATCTACAGACTCCCATAATCCTTCTATATTCTGTTTAGGGACTTCCATATCTCCCAGAGTGGTATAGTCACCCATATTATGCCCAACACGTCCGGAAACATAGGCTCCGGGTTGGTTTTTATGTACCAGTTCGACTAATTGCGCTGCATATTTTTTGTCCATATCTCCAGGGGTATCAAACCACACCAGTTCTATAGGACCATATTCAGAAGTGATTTGCTGCACTTGAGGATAACACTTCTCTTTGAAAAAGTCATCAAATGATTTTTTGTTTCCCTGTTCATCAACCTTGGGACCATCATTGCCACCGGGTGCTGTCCAATCCTGATTTTGGGAATAATAAAAACCAAAGCCTAGTCCGGCATTTTTACAAGCCTGGGCAAGTTCAATCATTGGATCCCGCTTAAAGGGAGTAGCATCAACGATATTAAATTTATTGTCTTTAGAATGAAACATCGCAAATCCATCATGGTGTTTACTGGTAACAACAATATATTTCATGCCCGCATCCTTAGCCAATTGCACGATGGCATTTGCATTAAAATTTATCGGATTAAAATCTTTGGCGACATTCCTGTATTCCTGAGGAGAAATGTTTGCCATATTACTGTTCATGATCCATTCAGCAATACCATAATAGGTTTTCCCTTTCCACTCATTGCTTATCTGTGAATATAATCCCCAATGTATAAACATGGCATATTTACCATCCCGAAAAAGCTTACCCCTTTTACTGTTTTTTTCATTGCTGGTGGTCGCTTTACCGTTCCACATTTCATCCATCTTTTTCTTTTCAGGTTCCTGAGCCAGAATCGCTTTTGAGAAAAAAAACAAGACAATCATAACCATTAATCTAAAAATATGGATGTTATTTATTCTTAATTGCTTCATTATCTGCGGTATAAAAAAATGATTTATATTGATTTTTATTTGGCTGTTTTAAAAATTAGAAGATTTAGGCAATACATGCATCTATTTTTTTTCCAATCTTTTATCTATCATTTTGTAGTCCCAGGTATTTTCAAAGATTTTGATTTCGACTTTCTCATATCCGTCTGCGCTTGCTACAAAAAAGCATTTGCCCGGGCGGGAATAATAATCTACTTCCTTAAAAATTGCCTCACCATCTTTAGCTATAGCCTGGTATTCTTTTATAAGGACACGATCTTCATTGTAAACTCTAAGCATAACCGCCCTTGAATTAATTGAATGTACAGTAACACCCTCATTAACAAATCTCACAAAAACATCTACTTTAGGCTTTAGCCAATCGACTACACCACCATTATTCAAAATGACCTCCTCTTGCGGGTTAGTAGTCATTTTTAGGTACCCAATTGTGATGGGCTGCTGACAAATATTTGATTTAATGCCTTTTGACTCTGCTACAACACTAATTAAATCAGCGCTTTTATCTGATTTGACCTCAAAATATCCCTCACCATTTTTAACATTTAATTTCTGGTTGAATTTACCACCCCCTTTGTTAATTATGATTTTTACATTTTGGTCTGAAGCTAACGGATTGTTATTTACATCTTTTAATTCAACCTTAAAACGACAAACACTTATGC
>NZ_JBFTQI010000868.1:0-2323 GCF_056398925.1 Pedobacter sp. 01T416_2 | reverse complement strand
ATCATAAATATAGAATTGTCATCCTGAGCTTGTCGAAGGACATGCTTTAGATGTCTTACAAGGTGTTTCGACAGGCTCAACATGACAAATTCAAAGCAAATTACAATTTATGATACAGCCTCTTATACTTTTCGTATCTTCTCCTTCATCAGTTCATTGCCTTCAGCATCTAAATAAGTACAGGTCATTTCTTCGAGGTCGGTTACCCATTTCTCTACGCCCGCATCTGCGGCTTGCTTGCAAAAGGTAAAATAATCGGTTTCTCCCTGCTGATGTATTTTCAAAGCATGTGTTAACTTACCAGCAGACGCTTCATCATTTATAATCAAAGCCGGATACTCATCAGGACTGATCTGCTGTACATTATCTTCATCATCGAAATAAATCGAAAGGCCATCGGATACATATACATCGTTTCGCTTAACACCCATTTCCTTAATTTCTTTAATAAACTGAGGGAAATCTGCACCAGTTTTAATTTTTGATTCTGCTGCCCGGATGTCTTCGATGGTGAACATAATCTATCTGTTTAATGAAACTTTGTAAATTGTAGTTTGCGTGTACAAATCATCCGGTCTTAAAATGGTACTAGGAAAAGTTGGAACATTAACCGCATTTGGGTGGTGTTGTGTTTCTACACAAAAGGCTCCATAACTGTCATAATCTTTTCCACCTTTACCGTTTTTTACTCCTAAATATTTCGCTGTGTACAAATGGGCTACCGGTTCTGTGGTGTATACGCTTAAAACTAAACCACTTTCTTCTTCAATTGTTTTACTGGCCAGCGATAAATCGCCATAGATCTTATCCAAAACGAAAGTTTGGTCGTATCCTTCATCTTCATTCCAATCCTGCCCTATTGCTTTAGATTTCGTAAAATCCAATGGTGTACCTTCCACAGGAATTAATGTACCTGTTACCGAATAATTATCATCTTGCTCCAAATAATTTGAAGCGAAAATCTGTTGCTTATGGTTTTTGATGTTTCCACCCTCAGGCGCCAGGTTAAAATAACTATGGTGCGTTAAGTTAATGGCTGTAGCTTTATCTGTTTCGGCTTCATAACTTAAAATCAATTCATCATTTTCAGTCAGTTCGAAAGTTAAATCAATAACCAGGTTTCCAGGGAAATTTTCCTCTCCGTCTACACTTTCATATTGCAGGGTAACTGAAGGTTGAGGCCCATCATTAATTTCAACAATATCCCAAACTTTTTTATCAAAGCCTACTATACCACCATGCAGGGTATCGGTACCGGCATTTTGTGCCAGCTGATAGGTTTCATCATCAATAACGAGTCTTCCATTTTTTATGCGGTTGGCATATCGGCCAACAATAGCGCCAAAATAAGGATAGTTTGCCAAATAAGCAGGATCAAGGTATTCTTCAAAAGTATCGAAACCAAGAACGATATCCTGTTTTTCGCCTTTAGCATTCTTAACTACAAATTTGTTGATAATGGTGCCATAATTGAATATTTTGACATAAGTGCCTTTACTGTTGGTTAGTTCGATTGCGATAACTTCTTCGCCATCAATAATTTTTCCGGTAGGTATTTGCTGAACGCTCATAAATTGTAACTTAGGGCTTTTGTTTCCTAAACAAACATACTATTATTAATGCTTTTTATAAATATATTTTAGCCAAATGAACATTAACCTTGAGGAAAAATTTGCCGAGCAATACCATAAAAAAGCTGATGCCGTTTATTTTACCCCCGGGCGTGTTAACCTGATAGGCGAACACATCGATTATAATGGCGGTTTGGTTATGCCCTGTGCCATTACCTTGGGAACCTGGGTAGCCATTTCCTCAAATAACGATCATAAATTCAGGTTTAAAAGCTTAAACTTCGAAGTTCAAACTGAGGTAACAAGTAATACCACAAACGATAAAGATGGCAGCTTATGGGCCAATTACCCTATAGGTGTGATCAACGAATTTATTAATGATGGAAAAGAAATTAATGGCGTGGATTTTCTGTTTTATGGAAATATTCCAATCGGATCTGGTCTCTCCTCTTCAGCTTCTATAGAAATTGCCACTGCTTATGCTTTAAATACTTATTTTAATCTTGGTTATGATCAACTGGAACTGGTTAAAATCGCCAAACGCGTTGAGAATGATTTTATAGGCTTAAATTCTGGTATTATGGATCAGTTTGCAGTTGTTTTTGGCGAAAAAAACAAAGCGATTGTTTTAGACTGTGAGACCTTAAAATACAAAATGGTTGATGTTGACCTGGGCAATTATGTTTTTGCCATCATAAATAACAATAAACCAAGAGAATTAGCAGATTCTAAATACAACGAACGTGTAGCAG
>NZ_JBFTQI010000867.1:0-2323 GCF_056398925.1 Pedobacter sp. 01T416_2 | reverse complement strand
GGAAAATACATCAACTCAGGTTTCATAAACGGAATGACATATAAAGAAGCTGTTCCATTTTTAAATAACTGGTTGGAAGAAGAGAAAGTAGGGAAAGCAAAAGTAAACTTCCGTCAGCGTGATGCGATTTTTGGTCGCCAGCGTTATTGGGGCGAGCCTATTCCGGTTTACTTTAAAGATGGATTGCCTTATTTGGTAAAAGAAGAAGAATTACCATTGTTACTTCCTGAAATTGATAAATATTTACCAACTGAAACAGGAGAACCACCTTTGGCCAGGGCTGAAGACTGGGTTCCAAAAGATGGTGGACATTATGAGTTAAGCACCATGCCGGGTTGGGCAGGAAGCAGCTGGTACTGGTACCGTTATATGGATGCCAATAACAATAACGATTTTGCTTCAAAAGAAGCTGTTGAATATTGGAAAGATGTGGATTTGTATATCGGTGGTTCTGAGCATGCAACCGGTCACCTATTGTACAGCCGTTTCTGGAATAAATTTTTGAAAGATTTAGGTTATACCAAAGAAGAAGAACCTTTCAAAAAACTGATTAACCAGGGCATGATTCAGGGTAGAAGTAATTTTGTATATCGCATTAACGATGAGAACGGAAAACCTACTAACACTTATGTATCAGCTGGATTAAGAAAAGAATATAAAACTTCAGCATTGCACGTTGATGTGAACATTGTTGAAAATGATACTTTAGACATCGCTAAGTTCAAAGCCTGGAGAGAAGAATATGCTAATGCAGAATTTATTCTTGAAGGCGGGAAATACATCTGTGGTGTCGAAGTAGAGAAAATGTCGAAATCAAAATTCAACGTGGTTAATCCCGATGATTTGATTGAACGTTATGGTGCTGATACTTTGCGGATGTACGAAATGTTCTTAGGTCCGTTAGAGCAGAGTAAACCTTGGAATACGAATGGTATTGAAGGTGTATTTAAGTTCTTGCGTAAATTCTGGCGCTTGTTCCACAACGAAGAATGGGCTTTCCATGTAAACGATGCTGTTCCTACAAAAGCCGAATTAAAATCGCTACATAAAATCATTAAAAAGGTGCAGGATGATATCGAGCGTTTCTCATTCAATACTTCTGTATCGAGTTTCATGATTGCAGTAAACGAGTTAACCGATCTGAAATGCAAAAACCGTCAGATTTTGGAAGATATGGTGATTATCCTTTCACCTTATGCGCCACATATCTGCGAAGAGCTTTGGGTATTGCTAGGTAATGAAGCCGGAACTTTATCGTATACAGCTTTCCCGACATTTAAACCTGAGTATTTGGTAGAAGATGAGTTTGCCTATCCGGTTTCAATCAACGGTAAAATGAAAATGAACCTGAATTTGAGCTTAACTTTAGCTCAGCCAGAGGTAGAAAGCATTTTATTGGCTGATGAGCAATTCCAGAAATTCCTGGATGGAAAACCAACTAAAAAGATCATTTTCGTTAAAGGAAAGATTATTAATGTGGTAGTGTAAAGAGGTATAAGGCGGAAGGTTTAGGGTAGAGGGTTTTCTTGCGCTTGCCTAAGCTAGAAATATAAAAAGTTCCGTCATTCCCGCGTAGGCGGGAATCTTAAAGCTATCGGATTGCGATTCCCAATCAAGTTAGGAGGGACGCGGCGTTTTAATTTATTGATTATCAGATTAGACTAAAGCGATAAAAAACAAAACCCGGACTACGTTTCGTAATCCGGGTTTTTTGTTATCACTTATAAGATACGTCATGCTGAATTTATTTCAGCATCTATTTTGTAAGTAAGATTCTGAAACAAGTTCAGAATGACGACCGCGATTATCTTTCACCTCTTTTTCTATTTCCGCCAAATCTTCTGTTGTTGCTGGCATTGCGTGGTTTACCGCTCATATTGCCATCAGCACCTTTTTTAGCGCCGCCACCGCCTTTAGATTGGGCTTGTGGTTTACGTTTAACCTGGTTTTTAGCAAGCATACTTTCCCAGCTTAATGGATAAGGATGATCATCAACAACCGGAAGCGTAATTTTAATCAGTTTCTGGATATCCAATAAGTATTCGTTTTCTTCTGCATCACAGAAAGAAATGGCAATCCCGTTTGCACCAGCACGGCCAGTACGGCCAATTCTGTGTACATAAGATTCAGGAATATTCGGCAATTCGAAATTGAAAACGTGCGATAACTGATCGATATCAATACCACGGGCAGCAATATCGGTAGCTACTAAAACGCGTATTTTACGGTCTTTAAAATCAGTTAATGCCCTTTGTCTGGCATTTTGCGATTTATTGCCGTGAATGGCAGCAGCTTTAACACCAGCATGTGCCAAATCCTTAAC
>NZ_JBFTQI010000866.1:0-2328 GCF_056398925.1 Pedobacter sp. 01T416_2 | reverse complement strand
CTACATTAGGTGGGTTAAATAAATATTGCCCCAAACTGCTTTGTAGCTGTATTAACACCTGTGGTTTGTTATAGGTAACATAAAACTCGCGACTTAAGCCTACTAAAAATTCAGCGGGTGATTTAATTTTTGTGCCTACATTCTCCGGACTATAAAACCAATCTGATGTAAACATTTTTTTCATCATCGAGCCGATGTCGTATTTCGAGTTGTAAAAATGTGTGGCAAGTTCTTTAACATGAGCCTCATTCGGGTTATCGTTTACGAAAAACTTATATACTTTTCGAGTGATAAACTGTGCAGTTTCTGGTTTTTCGAGGATAATATCGATGATGTTTTCGCCTTCGAAATTCCCGATTTTACCGAAAAAGGTTTTTGTTCCGGGATCGTGCAGGTTTTGCCTGAAAATAAACGAGCCATCTTTGTCGTACATCCAGCCGGTAAATGAGCGGGCAGATTCTTTAATGTCCTGCTCGGTATAATTTCCTCTTCCCAGGGTGAAAAGTTCCATGAGTTCGCGGGCGAAGTTCTCATTTGGTTTACCTTTTCTGTTCTGCTGGTTATTCAGGTATTGCAGCATTGCGGGCGACTTGGAAACTTCAACCAGTAAGGTTTTAAAGCTGCCCAGGGCATTTGTTCTTTGGATGTTATTTAATTGTTGCGCAAAAAATGGGTTATTGCTGCGGCAGGCAAAATGGCCATGCCAAAAAAGCGTCATCTTTTCCCTCAACGGGGCATCGGTATTGATCATTTTGGTAATGAAGGCAATATTCAGATCGCGGCTTACTTCGTTTTGCTCCCGTACAATCTGCTGGCGCATTTTCTTTTCTTCATCGGTCAGGTCTTTTTTCGAGTATAAACCCGCCTGAACCAAAAGTTGTCGTTTCGATTCGTAATCGTTCACTAAATTAATGGGATCGTTTTTTAGGGAATCTTTAAGTAGATTATCGACCACTTTATCGAGATTTTTTTTGCTTAATTTTTGTAAGTCGGCATAAGAAACCCCGAAGCCTGCCCGGTTGTAAAGATGTTTTACTTTTAAGAAATTATCTTTTGCGCTCATAATAGACTGTTTTACAGTATGACATATTTAAAACGCCAAGGTTTAATCTTTGTTTTCTTTCTTATTTTTGCCTATGTTTTTTCAGCTACTAGATGACAATCCGGGCTTTCCAGACCCAGCCTTGGCAGAAGAGGATGGTTTATTGGCCATTGGCGGTGATTTAAGTACGGAGCGGTTGTTAATCGCCTATTCGAATGGGATTTTTCCATGGTTTAGTGAAGGCGAACCAATCCTCTGGTATTCGCCACACAAACGCTGTGTGATTTATCCTGATAAAATTAAAATCAGTAAAAGCATGCAGAAAATTTTAAACCAGGAAGTTTTCAGGATTACTTTTAATCAGGCTTTTGCCGAAGTGATCCGCAATTGCGCAACTACCGAAAGGAAAGGGCAGGATGGTACCTGGATTACCAACGAAATGCAAGAGGCTTACATTAGCCTTCACCAACAGGGCTACGCGCACAGTGTAGAGGTTTGGCTAGCGGATAAATTGGTGGGTGGCTTATATGGTTTAAAAGTAAATCGTGTTTTTTGTGGAGAAAGTATGTTTAGCCATGTAAGCAATGCCTCAAAAGCAGCATTGATTTTTTTAAGTAAAATGAATATCGATTTAATTGACTGTCAGTTGCCGAACGATCATTTAATGAGTTTAGGTGCTGAAATGATTGAACGAGAAACATTTATGCGTATTTTGACAGTGGACTAATCTTTATTCTCTAACGATTGATGTATAGCCCGTTCAATTCTGGTGTCGGGTATAAACCAAATGGCTGCAACAATTACATACATGGAACAGCCAATCCAAGGGTTTATGAAGCTGAGGCCTATTCCCAAGGCATAAAAAACTAAAGAAATTTTTCCTTTGCTATCATTGCCTATTGCTTCAACTACCAGTGAATGTGCACCTTCTGTTTTTTTAATCGTGATGACCAAAATTAAATAAGCAATGGCCGCTAAAAATAATACTACGCCATAAGCCACAACTGGCCAAAAGGTGAAATGGTTTTCGCCCATCCATCCTGCCGTAACCGGGAAAAGTGATAACCAGAAAAGCAGGTTTAAATTAGCCCATAACATTGATCCGCTCACTTTCTTAACCGCATGCATGAGGTGATGGTGATTGTTCCAGTAAATACCTACGTAAGTAAAGCTTAAAACATAACTGATAAATTTTGGAATAAGCGGTTTTAAACTAACTAAAGTATCGCCATGCTCGGGCACCTTAATCTCTAAAACCATAATGGTAATGATAATTGCAATTACTC
>NZ_JBFTQI010000865.1:0-2329 GCF_056398925.1 Pedobacter sp. 01T416_2 | reverse complement strand
GTTCTGCATTGGTCATGGTCAGCCGTTCCCAATCATGTATGGGTGGCAGCGGATATACTGCTGAAGTAAGGACATCACCAGAACTTGCTTCCATGATCACTACAGAAACCCGGTTATCCGATAATGAAGTGTCACGGGCAATGGACTTTTGAATCTTGGTCTGCAGACCGGCATCCACGGTTAATTGTACATCGCGGTTTTTATTTTTAAAATCTTCCACCTCTTTGCTGCTGATTCCGGCAAGGAGTAACGGAGAAAGTGCGGCGTAATCTTTTTTCACGACCGTCATTTCCTTAACTCCCCGTGCCAGGAAACGGTTTTCACTGTATCTATTTGCAAGAACTGTAAAGCTCTTTAGAGGCAGTTTAAAGCCGCGGAGTTCGGCCGCGTGCTCATAATCGGCAAAATAGCCATTAACACTTCCATTAAATATGCCTGAATTTGCATCACCTGTCCAAAAAAACAATTGTTCTTCGAAAGGATAATACCGGTCTAAACGTTGATGTACCGCAGAATCGAGATTGTAATTCGGGATACCCGCACCGATGAGCTTAAAATGTTGCGCCTTCACACTGTCGACGTTGCTGGTTGCCATTAAAATTCCCTTGCGGTCGTGTATGGTTCCGGCTTTTAAACGGCTCATCAATATTGCGATCCGGGGATTGTAACTGAACATTCTCGCGCCGCTACGGTCGGCTACCAAGGCTGGCTGTACTACCCATTTCCGGTTGTTAAGTACATAGCCCGCTACATTAACGCCCAATAGCAGGATGCCCAAACAGGCGGCAATTAGGGCCGGCACCAGGTTTTTGTCCTGCGCTTTGGCGATGTACTGCATCTGTACTTCACTGCCACGGACAGCAGATACTGACATCAAAAATCCGGCGGCTAAAAAATTGAGTACGAGTGATGATCCCCCATAACTTTGAAAGGGCAGGGATACCCCAGATAGCGGTAGCGCTCCGGTAGAACCACCTGCTATGAGCAGGAACTGTACAAAGGTGGATACGCCGACCCCTGCACTTAAATAAAAGAGAAATGGTGATCCGGTCCTCCTCCCGATAATAATGGATCGATGAAGGTACAACAGGAACAGCAGGAAGATGCACAATATGCCCGTTAATCCAAATTCTTCACCTATCGAAGGTAAGATCATATCGGTATGTGCTTCAGGAATGGTTTTGGCAAAGCCCTGCCCCACGCCCTGCCCTGTCGCGCCACCTGTAGACATGGCCCACAGGCCATTGGCCACCTGGTCGCCGCCATACACTTCATTGTTCCAGGCATCCTGCCAGATGGCTTTGCGATCCCCCAGGCGTTGTACCGGACCAGGAAATACGCGGTCCAGATATGGAATCTGATCAATCGTTAAAAAGGCCGACATGATCACCAGCACCATGATGGCGGACTCACTGAGCTGCCTGCGCCCGAAAAACATCAGCGTACCGACCAAAAGCAAGGTAATCGCAGTGGATATCCATACGTTTTCAAAAATCCATGAGGCCAATACGTATAACACGATAGCGCCTGCCATGAACATAAAATCGCCCCGCGAGAATGAAAACAGTATAATAAAGGTGAAACAAACCACCATCGCCGGACCAAGGTCTCCCAATATCAGAAATAACATGAGGGTTAACAGTATCGCCAATAGGGCAAAGGAGAAAAATGACCATCTTTTTTTCCAGCTCATATATTCACTGATCAGTTTCTCGTTTACGGCAAAAAATCCTGCAAGAAAAAAAATGATCAGATACTTTACTACTTCACTGGGCTGAAATCCGAACAGGTTTACCTTTACACCACTTCCTTCTGGCCCGGTTCCGAATAAGATAGTGAGTGCCAGCAATCCAATGGCGGCCAGGGCCCAGGGCCAGCCGTTTGCGGCCGATCGGATGTTCTTAAATAAAAGCAGGCGGTAAAGCCAGGTATCGGTATTGAAACGGCGCAGTTTAATACACAGTATCAATAAAATGCCCCCGAAACCCATGAGCAGATATAAAAGGGAATCTTTAGCTAAAAAACGGTCGCGCAGCGGATCCTGCAAACTCAGCAGCATCAGGAATGATATGCCAGTAAGCATCATCACTACGGGCAATATCACCTGATCGGCAGTGCTGAATTTCCATGACAGGATCAAGTGGACAAGTAAAAATCCACCGATCAGGCTTCCGCAGATGATCATAAACCACTTGTTGAATTCGTCGGGTGTTCTGATGATCAGTGATTTTTCCTTTTTGAGGATATTGAAGTCCCTGGTAGAGAAAAGCTTTATCGTATGTGGACGCTGTTCAAATGCGAAGGCAGTATTTTCATCAAGGTTTTGTAC
>NZ_JBFTQI010000864.1:0-2329 GCF_056398925.1 Pedobacter sp. 01T416_2 | reverse complement strand
GTATGTACACCGTTTACATATTGGGGTTCAATTACATCAGTTGAAGAGAAAACCATTTTAAATTTCTTATTTGGCTGTAATAAAAATATTTGTAACCTTAATGGGACCGCTGTATCAATCGTATCCATCATAATTATGGTTTTGTCCGTTAAACCATCTTTATTTAAATCGCCCTTTTCTAATCTGATCTGGACATTAAAATTATCCTTTACTTTCTTTTGTTGAGCGTAAACCACAGTTTGGGTAAATGCCAGAATTAATACAATTATTTTTTTCATATATTTTGAAATATTAAATCCCATTTACTCTTCCACTTGTATCACTACCGGCCCTAATAATCCCGCAGGATTTAAAGCTTTACCTTCCAATCGGAAAGGTGCAGTTGTTTTGGTAATTCTTTTATTTTCTGGCAATTTGCTATCGCCTATTAAACGGTTAGCCCAGGTATTTGTCACTTCGATGGTAATTTGGTTCTCGCCTTTTTTAATGGCTTTACTAATTTCTAAACGGTGCGGAGCAGTCCACAAAGTGCCGCAGTTTATTCCATTGATTTTTACTTCGGCAATACTGGAGAATTCGCCTAAATCGAGCCAGATCTTACCTTTAAAATCTTCATTGAAGGTGAAATTTTTACTATAAGTTCCAGTTCCTGAATAATATTTAACCAAACTATCTGTGTTTTGTGTCCAATCAGTTAAATCATTAAAAATAACAGGTTTTGATGGGCCAGCATAAGCCGTATTGAATTTTGCCTGCCAGGTTTTAGAAATATCCTGAATAGTTTTTAAGTTAGACCAGTTTTGGCCATTCTCGGCCTTAAGGAGAGTGTCTTTCTTGAAGATTACAAATAATGATTGATTTGGCGCAAATTTTAAATCTAAATAGGTGATTCCAAAAGGATTTCCTGACCAATGCTTTGGTTGCATATATTCATTCGTAACTGCATCATAAATGACTGGCGAAACCTTGTGTTGATTAAAAATTAAGTCAAGTACGCGCTCCCTATTTTCTTGATTTGAAATAAAATAAATTTCCTTATTATTTGATGATCTATGGGTAAACCCTACGTTTTTAGCATAAGTTCCTTCAGGGAGAACATCTTTTTCTGAAGYAAAAAAATCTGGGCTTACTCCCATTGCTTCAAATGTATCGTCAGTAATTGGAGCCTTGTAGATGTTTCCTTTTCCAATTTTTTTGAACAATGTATTAGTCATTACCGCATCAAATCTACTAGGAAATGAATCTATAACACTAAAACTTCCTCCCCAAATTTCTTCTACAACTTTATTAAATTCATTTGGATTAACTTGTTTAATTCCATTTTGATAGCGTGGTTTATCAGCAACAATTACCTTTGCGCCAGCTTTAATCAATTCTAAAAGTTTTTTAATCGTTTGATAGCTGATGTATTGATAATTTGGATTCATCTTTAATTTTCCGGTAAATACCAAAATTTTATAGGTTGCACCACTTTCGAAAACAACATTGCCATCTTTAACGCTTGCGGTACTCAATACATCGGGATTAAAACTATCATAAGCATATCCACGTAATGGATTTACCCAATTTTCAGGATCTGCCATATTTGCTGAATGTGTTACACCGGCTGGCATTTGCCTTAAAGGTTCACGAATATTTGCGAGGCGTTTCTTTTCAGCTTCCACTACATCTTCACCAAAAATACCGGGCAAGGTTTCTACCAGCCTATCTGGTAAAACAGAACGGCGTGGTAATTCTTCACCAGTAAAAACGGCGATATCTACAACAGGTTTGCCTTGCTGTAACAAGCTTTGCGTTCTTTCTGCATAATCTATCCATGCTTTACCAGCCTTCCACCAGGTTTGATCGCGTTGGAAATAAAGGCCAACACCATCTAAGGTCATTCCAGGTTTCCGGTCTGTCCAGGGATTATGTGTAAAAACGTGATACACCAGTTTATTGACCCCTAAAGCATAATTACGATCCTGTAAGGTTTTCATATTGGCTGGACTTTCGTTCCAGTCCATTCTGACTGTTGTAAAAGCTTCGGCCTGGATGATGTTTTTACCATAAATATGTGCGCCAGAAATGGCATCCAACATATCATTTGGCTTATCATGGGTTGGGCTGTTTAACCAAAATTCGCCCATGGGAATGTCAACCGTTTTGTAATGCATCAATCCGTCACTCATCATCGTTGGTGCAATACTTTCGGCCGTAAAAGTTACGCCTTGATCCTTTGCCAGTTTCGCAAGCGTTTTATAAAACTGATCTACAACCAATTCCGAAATCGTTTTTCTAACATCGTAAAGGAAATTTTCGGACACGGACACATTCTCTACGGGTAATC
>NZ_JBFTQI010000863.1:0-2331 GCF_056398925.1 Pedobacter sp. 01T416_2 | reverse complement strand
TCTAAAAATCAGTGCCACGTGAGATAATGCAGAACTAAGTATTAGCAATATTGCTGAAATTAACATGAGTGTTAAGCAGGGTAATGCTTTTATAACCGAAAGCCTAGGTAAATTCTTGATTACCAACATTCATCATCATATAGATGTTGCAGGCAGATATGAAAATACCTTTACAGGCTTGACAGCCGCCACCGAACGCATTATGGTAAAGAATTATAAAAAGCCAAATCCAAATATACTGTTGGCAGATGTAATGGATAATAATGACCCCGAAGGGCAAGGCCGGATCAAAGTAAAGTTTAAATGGGAATGCCAAACGAATGATATCACCGAATGGCTGAGGGTAATTACCCCAGATGCGGGAAGTAGTGAGCAAGTAAATACGAACAGAGGGTTTGTTTTTATACCTGAAGTTGGAGATCAGGTTGCCGTAACTTTTGAAGAAGGAAATATCGCCAGACCAATTGTATTAGGAAGTGTTTTCCATGGCATTAACGGCACCGGTGGTTACGAGTTTAATCATTTAAAAGCAATTGCAACCAGGAGTGGCCATTTAATAGAGTTTAATGATGCCGTTGGTACCGAAACAATTACCATTACAGATAAAAACCGAAATATTATACGCTTTGATACTAGTGCATCGAGTATTGAGATTTCTGCTCCCGAAAATATCAGTATCCGGGCTAAAAACATAGATATCAATGCCGAACAAAATATATCGATATCTGCTGGAGAACATATCTATAGTAACGCAGGTGGAAATATAAGCAGCAATGCTGGTGAAAATCATTCATTAATGGCCGAAAATATTACCATGGTAGCTAATGATAGTATTAATAAAACTGCTACACATATCGAAAAAACAGCAGAACAGATTAATTTGAATAGTACCCAAGAGAATATTGAATTTCATAGTGCCAAAGAGATCGTAAATAAGAGCGGCAGCAAGGTTAAATTATTTTAAGATGGGAACAATTAAATACATCAGCAAAACAATTACCGAAAATATAGGAAGTGCTAAATGGTTTTCTACCCAAGGAGGTATAAATTTTAATGCGACAAAAGAAGTAATTCTGCAAAGTAAATATAAGATAAAGTATGATCGATATGTGCCCTCAAAACAAACAGGGTAAACTAATCTTACCGTATTAATTAAAAACAAATGTATGCCCATGAATAAAATTGATTATAAATCTTTGGAAAAGCCTTTAAATATGCTTTTCAAGGTAGAAATCTCTGAAAAAACAGCATTTAAAGATGAGTATACCTTTAAACTTTTTGATATAGACATTTTACCAGATAAAACATCGTTTTGGTCTGGCCGTCAGAATATCGAAATTATACGCAAACAAAGTTTGATCGATGCGTTACCTGGTAACGATGCTGATTTATTCGTACAGCAGATTTCTGCAGCATTACATCAATTAACCTTAAAAATTGGGTTTAACGGAATACCAGTAAGTGTTGAAAAACAAAATGAGCTATGGCAAAAATGGTTGGCCATTAGAGAAAATGTGGCTAATACTTATACTGGAGATTGGATCGATTCGACCTTAATAACGGTTGACAAAAAGATGTTACCTAGTGAAGCATTAACCGAATATATCAAGCAAGACTTATTTCTTAACGAATATTTCAGAGGAGTTTATGATGCAAATTTTGTAGAAAACAATTTTAGTCAAAAAAGAGAAGTGTACGGTCTATGTCCTTTCCCTATCCCATTTAACGAAAAGTGGACACTTCAAACATCAGAGAATCAAAAACTGATTAAATTTTCTGGGAACTGGACCAAGAATGTTGATCAACCAGGATTTGATAACTGGTTAAAAACGAAGACAGATAATGATATGCCAGAAGTTAGTGTCGAAGGGTTTTATCAGATAGATCCAATTACTGGTTGGTGCAATGCCTTAGAAAGCACTTATTCATTAATAGCAAATAGTAGTTATATAAAAACACTAAAGATTACTTTAACAACCAATTAGAATTAGCCAAAATGGATTGGAGTACTGATGCTGAACCAACAAATAACGAAGAAAACCTAACAGATGATAAGATTACAGATAACCTAACTGTATCTATAGCATCAGACAGGCAAGTAATAGATGAGCCTAAACAAAATGGAAAAATTACCGAACTATTGGTATGTCATGGGGCTAAATGCACCTGCGATCAAGCGGTAGATCCCGCTCCGAAAAAGATGAACGTACTTAGCCATAACAAATATGTGATTAACGATAGTGGTGAAAGTAAATTTATTGCAACCACCTTAGAAAACAAAGTGCTTAACCTAAACTTTGGGCAATGCAAAGTACCCGACCCAAGTAAACC
>NZ_JBFTQI010000862.1:0-2331 GCF_056398925.1 Pedobacter sp. 01T416_2 | reverse complement strand
GGATATAACTGCTAAAATACAGCGGTCGTTCAGGGTGAAGACCCATCACGAATGTACATACAATCAGCGCCATGGTACCAATCAGCGAGAGTTTCTGTCCGTATACGACAAACATCGAAAAGCTGAAAGCAGCGATGACTACTACCACCGCAGTTAAATAAACATCATCTAAAACTGATGAAACCACCAGCGTGGTGGCGAAAAAAACGATAATACTCGATAGTGCTGTTTTCAGCTTGTTCAATCGGTTATCGGGCAGATCGGTTAAACTGATCAGTAAAGCCCCAACCCCTATTCCTTTTGCCGCTTCAGGATTACCCAGGTAAAAGAATAAAATAATGGGCAATACCACAGTAATGGTGGTGCGCAGGGCATCAGAAAAGTACTCGCCTAAAAAGAAATACGAAATGGTAGAGCCGATGCTGTTTTTGCCCATGAATATGTTAATGAATGCTGATAATTGATAAAAGCTGCAAAGATAACAGATTTATAATGCATGCATAACAAATAGCTACACAAAACCAGATACCGATCTGTTCTTTGGACTTTAGCAGCGTAATTGCGTGTTCATAACTTAATCTTCTGTGTTACTTGGTAGTGACGCTGCGCTGAACACTACGGAGAGGAAGGGGTTCTTATTATTTCCACGCCTGACTGAATACAGCACTTATTGGAGCGATCATGGGAGCAGCTCCGAATTTTTCAGCAAGTTCTTTTTCCACCTTAATTTTTATCTCGTCTATACAGTCAGGATTCTGTTTTTTGATCTCCTCATAAACAGGTCCCCACTCTACCAAACCGCATGCAGCTTCTTTTGCGGTTGGACTTACGGAAAAAAGTTTTACTTTTTCAATTGATATTTTTGCAAAGCCGGCATCCTTTAATAATAGTGTTATATGCGCTTCATTATTCATCGAGGTTGCAAGATTATGCGATTCGGGCAAGGGGTGTTCTAAATATTTCATTGCAATAGATCTGGCAGAATAAGATGCCGCATTATTTTCCAGCTTATCCCAGGTGGTAAATAAAAACAGGCCACCTGGTTTCAAAACCCGATAGGCCTCTGCAAATGCTTTCGGTTTATCAGGAACAAACATATACCCGAAGCAGCAAACCACCAAATCTATACTATTATCATTAAAAGGAAGTTGCTGGGCATCAATATTTCGCCAGTCAATATCAAGGTGGCTCAACGTCTTTTTGGCTACGGCCAACATCTCCTCGCTAATATCTGAAGCGATCAGCTTTGCTGCGTATGGAATATGCTCCCTAATATGACGGGTAACACGCCCTGTCCCAGCCGCAATTTCGAGCACTACAGAAACCGGAATGGATTGAATTCGTTTTGCAACTTCTATAGCATAGGGCTCAAAGAATAATGGGCCGAAAAACTGCTCGTAACGAGTAGCAGTATCTCCCGGCAAATCAGCCGAAGGGTCTTTTGGCAAAGTATCGTTCATAAACGATTAATTTTATATTTCGTTCAAATACAATAAGTGATATTGTGACCCCTCAGGGGTTCGAACCCTGGACCCACAGATTAAGAGTCTGTTGCTCTACCAACTGAGCTAAGAAGTCTGGTAAAATAAATATAGGATAAAAAGGGGAAATATATTAATCTCGCTAAATAGCTTAAGGAGTTGGGTTCGTTAAATGCACATTAGTATACGCCATTGCCCTTAACTTAAATAAAATTCTCTTCATTTACTCAATCACGAAATTGATAAAATAACAGTTGCTATATTTAAGCATTGGTAGCAACTACGACAAAACCTAACATGGACCAAGAGACAGCAAGTTATATTATAAACTACTTCAGTAACTTAATGACTGACAATGAAAAGTTAGCACTGAAACACCATATGCATACCTATAAGACTTCTGATGATCCTAAGATGAGAAGAATTTTGACTAATAGAGGTTGGATTAGAACGGAATCCGAAATACTTAATTTTCTAAAACATGGCTATGATGAATTTGAGTTGAATGTAGCAAGACGAATAACGACGGAAAATCCTGAAAAGGTATTTCTTAACAATTGCCCAAAGTGTAATAAACTTGCAAGGACTCCATACGCAAGGCAATGCCGACATTGTGGTGATAATTGGCATGCAATAACCATTGCTCTGTTTAAGCTTAACAATGCTTATCAATTGAAAGGAAAACAATTTTTCTTACTTGGAACAGTCGTGAAAGGAGACATCAAAAAAGGCCAATTTATAGATCTGACAATGTTAGGACTGAACAAAAAACCAAAAATTGAGACAATTGAATTTGCACTTAAACGAAAAGACGGAAAAGTATGGGAAGACATTGCACTCGGTACAAACG
>NZ_JBFTQI010000861.1:0-2333 GCF_056398925.1 Pedobacter sp. 01T416_2 | reverse complement strand
TTCAGCATACTGTGTAGATTCCTGAGCACTTCTCATGTATGCTTTTTCTACCATTTCGGTTTTATTATTTGCTGATTCTTTCATATCCCCAGTAGCGCTGATATTGATATCTTTTCCGGCAGTTTGCGTAATGTCTTCGTTGGCACTTGTGGTAATGTTCTCCCCGGCACTTTCTGAAATGTTTTTACCCACCTTCACGTCCATATTTTCCGCTACATTAATCTGCATATTCTTACAGTTTAAAGTCATGTTCTCCAAAGCAGTAATGGTTATATTATTGCCTTTGGTGTCGATATGGATAATATTATTGTGGATATCGGTGATTTTTATGCCTTGTGTACCCTGATTATCATCAAATTCTATTAAATGTCCACTTCTGGTAATGATACTTTTAAGGTGATTTTGAATAAGCGGGCTACTATCTACGCTGGAGCTGTGGTAAACACTTCCCATTACTACGGGCCGTGCAATATTCCCCTCTTCGAACGCAATCATCACCTGATCATCTATTTCGGGGATCGCAAAATATCCACGGTTATTACCCCTATCGCCAACACCGGCACTTGGCGTAACTACACGTAACCACTCTGTAACATCGTTGGTTAAACATTCCCACTTAAATTTCACTTTTATACGGCCCTGGCCCTGTGGATCGTTATTATCAATCACATCTGCCAGTTGCATATCCGGTTGTGGTTTTTCGAAGTTCTTTACCAGTAACCGTTCGGTTGTGGATACTTTTCCTTCGAAAGTATTGTGGTATTTGCCGTTTTCGTCTATATGATGTGTAATACTGGTAATAAGAAATTTACCCAGGCTTTCGGATGTAAAAGCAAGTTCTTTACGGAGGCTCATTGTAATTTCGGCAATGCTGCCTATGCCTAAACCGGCATTATCGCCCCTGGCGGTTACTTTTAAAAGCTCACTTGTATTCGCTTTCTCTTCATTTTCTACCAGGTTTTTAATGTCGTTGTTATTATCTACCCTGATTAATGAAGGTTGGTTGAAGGTTTTACTAAAAGTAAGGTTAGAAGCTTTTACAGCATGGGATAAGTCGGGTGTGCCATTTACCTTTCCTGTACTTTCGCTCAGCAGCATTTCGTTCTGCTTCGGATTATAGGAGAACCGTTTATTTTTTATTGGTGCAATTTCCATTGCGTACTGCATTTCCTGAACATCTCTGCCATAAAACAGGGATATTTCCTTTTGTGTATCGGGTTTTCCAAAATTAAGCTGTTTACCATCGTAAAAAAGCCATTCGTGGTATTCGGCAGAAAGGCGGTTCAAAAAAGCAAAATCGCTTTCACGGTATTGGATAATATAATCGATTGATGTATTTCTTGCGGCATTGGCCACCACTTTTAAATCATTGGCAGGCGTATCTTTAGTTGCCAATTTCACGATCTCATTCAGGTCTTTATCTAAATATGAACCCAAATCAGGTCCACGATCGATTAAAATAGTCGGGCTATAACCACTTACAATTAGAACACCATGGTAACCATGAATTTGTGATAGTTCAACTTTAGAAACCAGGCCTACAAAATTCTGCATGCCTTCTGCCGAATGGCCAAAAGAAGCAGTTAAGGTTTTACCCACAAAATCGCGGCTATCATCTAAACTGATCAGTCCTGGCGCACCCATCTGGTCGTGGTTAAAGCGCAGTTCAAAATAGTGATGTTCGTTAAAAGCCTGTTGAAGGACGAAGGAAGCAAAATGTGTAATTTCCTTATCCTCTATATTGATTTCAGCAATGAGTTTCTTTTCCATATTAATTTATCTTGATCACAACAATTACCCTAAGCCAAATGCTGGGTGGGCACATGCTCTTATATTAAAAATGGATACATTTTCTGCAGACCGTATGTTCAGATGAATATTGTGTGTTGATGCCGAACCAAACATTTTACCTGAATAGTAATCGTTTTTTACTGCAACATGTTTGGAATGGTTAGACATAATTGAGCATTAATTTTTGAGATGGCTTTGTAAATTAATATACGCATCACAAAGCAATATTAATTTTTTGGGATGATTTGGATGATAGGTAAATGTAGGGTGATAAAAATAGCAACGGATTAAAAGCACCCCAGAAAAAATCGGGGCGCTTTTAATTACGATATATTTAGTGATGACTAAGCTTTTGGCCAATCGTTTTCGTGTTCTGCATTGCCCAGTTTTAGCTTACGGGCCGATACCACAAAACTTAAAGTCATTGGCGTATTGTCGTTTACCGCAATACCCTCGTTATACTGGATGATATAACCATCTTCGAAAGACAGTTCCTTCATTTTTGCATCTTCTTCGCCTTTCTTGAAAACCAATGTTCCTGA
>NZ_JBFTQI010000860.1:0-2333 GCF_056398925.1 Pedobacter sp. 01T416_2 | reverse complement strand
GAGCAATAACTATGGTGGGTTTAACTTCAAAAATTTACCATTAAATGCTAAAATGTATGTGGAAATAAGCCATGTTGGCTACCAGTTACTCCGCAAAAATTTCACGATTATAGACGGAAAAACTGCACTGGATTTAAAAACATTAATTATCGCTATAAAAGACAACAATTTACAGGATGTAGAGATTAGGGTAGCGCCAATTACCATGAATGGCGATACTTTAGAATTTAATGCCGCAGCCTTTAAATTGGATAGCAATGCGGTTGTAGAAGATCTTTTGCGCAAAATACCCAATGTAACCCTTTGGGGCGATGGACAGATTACCGTTAACGGCCGTGAAGTAAAGAGCTTATTGGTAAACGGGAAACAGTTTTTCGGCGGTGATATTAAAATGGCTACCCAAAACATTGCGAAAAATGCATTAGACAAGGTACAGGTTTACCGGGAACGGAATGAGAGTAACCCACTTGACAGTACCTTAACGGTTAATTTAAAACTTAAGAAAGGCAAAGACATCGGCTACTTCGGCAAAATTGGTGCGGGTTACGGCACCACCAAAAAATATGAAACAGATGCAAGTTTTAATATGTTTTCGCCCAAAATGCAGCTCGGTATTATAGGGGCGAGCAACAACATTAATAAAACAGCCAACAGTATTAGATCGTTAACCGCCAATAGTACTTTTAAAGGACTAACTACCAATGTAGAGTATCAGCCCGATTTCAGGCAATCAGGCATAAACCAACCGAATATTGGTGGCGTAACTTTTACTTATAATTTTATTGAAAAGCCCACTTATGAGAAAAAAAGCACGTTAAATGCCAATTATTTTGTTCAAAACAAAAACAACGAAAATATATCGGATGCGAGAACTACAACTTCTATTAATGGTACCGATCAGATATTCGAGAACAATACCACCAGGGGAAATACAGCATCAACCAATCAGGCTTTTGATTCGAGTCTAGAATTTACTAAAAAGAACCACCGTTTAAACATTAACCAATGGATGTCTTTAAACAATGGTAGCTCAAACAACGATACACAAAGAAGTGCTTTTAACGGACAAAATGTGTTAACGAGTACCAACAACACCAAAGCACAAAATGATTTTAACGACAAAGGCTTTAGTCTTGGTATAAGGTATGGTCTCTCCAATTATATCACCAGAAAAGAACACCGTTTTAACGGTCTTAATGCAAATTATCGGCTATCAATAAATGATAATGACAACCAAAGATCGAATCTAACCTCGTTTAGATCTTTTGTAAACGCAGCCACCAATACCGATTACGATAGACGCTATGATACACAGCGCAAATCTTTTAACCAGACCCTATCGTTAGAACTACCCAATTTAAAATCGTTACTATTTGGATATAAAAATCTTGCTGGCTTCGATTTATCTTTAAACAACAATTTAGAACTTAATAATAGTAATGACCATAACCTGGTAGAAGATTTAAAAGCTAGTGCTTATGCTACAAATACCTATTTAAGCAATAACACCAAAACCAGTACTGTTGATGAAACCCCAGGCCTAACCCTAAGTAAATCTTTCCATAAGAGTTTATCAAACAGATTTAGTAAAAGTTTAAACATCGGGATCTCCGCGAAACAGCGTTTTATTTTTCAGGATAACAGATCGGATAAGGTGCAACAAAACATTAACCGAACCTATAACAGATTTGTTCCTGAAGTGAATATCAATTATAGCAATTATCAATATGGCGAATCTTATAACTCAGTATCATTAAACTATAGAACTAATATCACTATACCCAATTTACAACAACTAGCGCCTTTAACCGATAGTACCAATTTATACAATTTACAGCGGGGCAATCTTAAACTCAGGGAAGCTACTGACAGGTCCATCAGCTTTAACTTCGATCGTTCGGATCAGAAAAGCAAAAATACCTTAAATTATAACTTTAGTGTTTCGGCAGGCATAATTGATGATGCAATTGTTGATAGTATTTTTATAGACAGCCAAAATAAGCGTACGGCATACTTAGCCAATGCGAGTGGAAATAAGTATTTAAATGTTGATGGATATTTAAGAAAAGCTTTCAAATTGAAAACGACTGAATTGCAACTCAGTTTAAATGGAGGAATCAATATCGCCAAAAACCCAGGTTACTTAAACGACGTATTCAGTTTTTCAAATACTTTAAATACGAATGCGAAACTAAGTTTAAACTATACTTACAAGGATAAGTTTGCTACTGAAGTAGGGCAGGGTTTTAATACCTATCGGTCGGAACAGGAAGCCTTTAATACCAAATACAGCGGATTAAATTTAACGACGTCTTTAAGCAGTATTTATAATG
>NZ_JBFTQI010000859.1:0-2336 GCF_056398925.1 Pedobacter sp. 01T416_2 | reverse complement strand
CTTTCTGATGATGAAATAATCAGATAAAAAGAAAGGCCATTAATTTCAACAGGATGGGGACTAATTGCATCAAAGCTTTTACGGATGATACCTAGTTTAAGTAATTCTTCGATATTAAATGCCGGATCTTGTTGTTTGATAAACTGGTTTAAGACCGAAAGTTGTTTGTTTAATAGACTTTTAGCTTCTTCCGCTAAAAAAACTTCTACATTTTCACTAATGTAGGTAATGGATAGGCTGTTCTTATCAACCGCTAATAGAAAGCCATGCGATTGAATTTTACCAGGAATATGAATGGGTTCTTTATCGCAATTGCTTAGGTCTACAGAAAATTTAGTCATATGTATTTTGATATTGCAGCGTATTTAATTTCACGAATTAACAAATATTAAGCCTCTTTTTTAGAATGTCTCTATTTTAGTAAATTCGGTTTTGAGATTTATTTTTTATTATATATTTGTTTGAAATTTAAAAATCACCCCAACTTTGGCAAAGAAGAATATTTTGGTTATCGAAGATAACCATGCAATCCTAGATGTTATAACCCTTATTTTAGAAAGCGAAGCTTTTAACGTTGAAGGACTAAACAAAGGTGCTGATTTTATTAACCATGTTCAGAAATTTAATCCGGATGTAATAATAATGGATATTATGCTCCCTGACGCTGATGGAAGACTACTTTTAAAAGAACTTAAAGATACCGCAGCTACACAGCACATTCCCGTTTTAATGATTTCGGCCCGTTATAATGCCAATAATTATACTTTAGATGGTATTGAAGCTGATGATTTTATGGCTAAGCCTTTTAACATCGACGAATTAATGGACAAGATTTATGCTTTGCTGAGAAAGTAGCTTTTTACTCAGCCATACCAGGTAATTTTATTCCTCCCAGTTTTAAGTTTTTCATCAGCACTTCGAGAAAAGAAAGTTTAGTATCTGTAAAACCGTGTGCTTTAACCCAAACATTTAAACTTACTTTAAATCCATTATCTTCTAAAGCAGACACACCAATTCTTCTTTCGGGTGTCTTAAGACAATCTTTAAATTCATCGACAGTTTTATTGAAAACATTTACGATCTGTTCATAATCGATACCATAGCTAAACTTCATTTCAATATCCAACCTCCTGCTGCCTTCTCTGCTGATATTGATAATCACTTCATTTGATAATTTGCCATTTGGAATAACTACGGTTCTGTTATCGAATGTTTTAACAATAGTATAAAATATCTGGATCGATATTACAGTCCCTTCCTGACTTTGTGCAATAATACTATCGCCCACAACGAAAGGTTTCAACAGTAAAATCAATACACCACTGGCAAAATTTTGCAGTGTACCCGATAAAGCCAGGCCTGCCGCAACTCCAATACCACCAATGAGTACTGTTAAAAAAGTAAGCTGAATGCCAATAATCTGCATTACTGTAAGTACCAATAAAACCCTTAAAGTAATGAGTATTAAACTGGTTAAAAATGGCCGTAGTGAAGGATTTATATCTTTACGGTGCATACCACCCTGCATCCATTTTCCCAGTAGCTTAATTAGCCATAAGCCTAAAATAAGCAGTACTATACCTAAAATTACCGATGGTCCTTTATCAATTATCCAGTCGTAGGCTTTATCATAAAAATGCTCGATGTTATTGGCACCAATCTTCATAAACTAGGATTTTGCTTCTAATTATTAAGGTTTTTATGTTTAACGGGAGCATCTTTAGTTACATTTACTTTCTTGGCATCTTTGGCTGATGTTACTTTATCATCAGCACCTTTAGCTTTTGCATTTTTCGGTGCGGTAGCCTTGCTACTTTCTGYCGATGTTTTAGAATTTTTCATCATTTTTAATCGTTAATCTTCAGCATTCAGCCAGGCCTTTGCCTCTTCTATCTCTTCTGGTTTAAAGCCTTTTGATTTACCTGGCGTAGCCACTGTGAAAACATCAGAAAACCACTCTACTCCTTTTTCGGCGCTTACCACGGCTATTTTTTTCCATTTGGTAAAATTTTTCAAACCCGCCTTAACATCTTGTACCCAGGCACCAGCTGTAAAATTCTTCACGTCAGTTTCCAAAACGAGCAGATACCTGATTTCCTTAAATCGCTCAGCTGTTCTTTTCAAACCGGCTAATAAAACGTTCTTTACATCATCGCTTGTCACCTCTCCGGTAGCCCTTACGCCAAAAATATGATCTGGTAGTCCTGTTATTTCTGTTAGCATAATTATTTCATTTATTTAAGAACACACTAATTCGTCAAGATGTTTGCTATTTAAATAAATTCTGAAAAGTTGAGTAACAACAAAAACACTATCTTACTGATACTGTTATACAA
>NZ_JBFTQI010000858.1:0-2337 GCF_056398925.1 Pedobacter sp. 01T416_2 | reverse complement strand
TCGCTCGATTGCGAAAACCTGGTGCTGCAGCCTGGCGAAACCTGGAGCCTGGAAGAGTTTTTGGTAACAACAAGTAACGACCGGGAAAAAAATTACGATCGTTTAACCGAAGCTATTTCTAAACATCACCCACGGTTAAAGCACGATCCGGTGCCAATGGGCTGGTGTTCATGGTATTGCTTTGGCCCGGCGGTTACAGCCAAAAATGTATCAGATAATACCAATTGGATTGCCAAAAACCTGCCACAGCTAAAATACATACAAATTGATGATGGTTACCAGCCCTGGATGGGCGATTGGCTCGAAAAAGGAAAAGCTTTTGGAGGCGATGTTGCGCAGGTACTGCACGATATTAAAAATAAAGGTTTAGAACCTGCCATTTGGGTAGCGCCATTTGTGGCCAGTCCACAATCCGAATTATTCAAAAACCACCCCGATTGGTTTGTTAAGGATGAAACTGGCAAACCGCTACGTTCTGATAAAATAGGTTTTGGAGGTTGGCGCTTAGGGCCATGGTATGTATTAGATGGTACACACCCGGCAGTTCAGCAATATTATACCGAACTTTTTAAAACCATGCGTCAAAAATGGGGCGTTACTTATTTTAAGCTTGATGCCAATTATTGGGGCGCTATGCATGGTGGTGTACATTACGATAAAAAGGCGACCAGAATCGAAGCTTATCGCCGGGGTATGGAAGCCATACTTAAAGGTTCTGGAGATGCCTTTATACTGGGTTGTAACCATCCAATATGGGGCTCGCTGGGTTTAATTCATGGTTCGAGAAGTTCTATGGATACCTGGCGTGACTGGAAATCGTTCCGGAATATAGGAAGAGAAAACCTACTCAGGGGCTGGCAGAATGGACGGTTATGGTGGAACGATCCGGATTGTATTCTCTTAACTGATAATGGTGCCGAAGATGTAATGGATCAGGGAGGTAATGCAGCTACAGCAAAGAAAGTTGTGTTGCCAGAAAATGAATTTTTATACCATGCTACAACAGTGTATGCCTCGGGCGGCATGTTATTGAGTGGTGATGACCTGACTACAATTAAGCCAGAAAGACTGGCAATTCTTAAAAAGATGATTCCCCCAACAGGAAAGTCGGCCAGGTTCGAAAACGAAAAATTTGAAGTAGGTATTATTAATTTTAAAGATCACATTGAATACACAGTGTTTAACGCAAGTGATGCTCCGGTTAGCCGTAAAATAAAATTACCTGCCGGAAAATATACTTTAAGCAATAAATGGACCGGTAAGGAAATCGGCGTTTTCGAAAAAGAATATGTGATTAATGATTTGCTACCACATAGCGCACAATTAATTTTGGCGAAAAAGGTTAATTAATTAAGGTCTCTTGTACAACGTTAGTAGAGGTTGTATCATAAATACAGATTTGTCACCCTGAGCCTGTCGAAGGGCCTGTTTAAATACTCTTTAAGATGTTTCGACAGGCTCAATATGACAGTATCTGAGTTGAAATTGTCTTTATGATACAGCCTCTTTTTTTGTGTTATACATTTGATAAACTTGACGGTGTGAGTGTAATGTCATTAAGTTAAGCCATTCGGCACAAGTAAAAATAAATTAAACCACAGATAGAAAGGATGCACACAGATATGAAAATCCGTGCTTATCTGTAATTAAAAAACGCTTAGTTTATTGACATTGCAGGGTACCGCTTTGCCAAKGGCTAAATTGGTTAGGCCTGTTGCACGGAAAACCCCTCATTTAGCAATAACAGGTGTGATTTAAACCCGACCTTAGCGGGATGCCACAATTTTTTCAATTGGGGCAGAAGCGGGGGCGGGGCTGCTTCCTCCACAGGTACTGAACTATACATTTCCAAAAACCTTTTATCCGGATGTAAGAGTTTGAACTACAGGCAGAAAGAATGCATGCGGATATAGAATCCGTGTTTATCTGTGTGCATCTGTGATTAAAAACGATTAACTTAATAACATTGGATGCGGGTTCTTTATGGAGTATGTAATCGCCAACTATTAGCTTATAACAACAATGTCCATCGCGAGGTGAAACCTGAAGGAAACCTGCGGTAAAGTCCCTGCCCTGGGAACACAGATATTTTCTGCCATCCCTGCTTTTTTAACGTATTACCCACGCTGCTGTCTAATGAAAGGTATGATTTTTTGGAGTATAGGGACGGTCGCTATCTGAATAAATTTTGGCCTCTGTTAAGGAGTTCATTACTAGCGTCCTTTAAATTTATGGGAAAAATTGGGCGGAGGTGACACTTTTGGGTAATATATTTTTAACCCGCTTATTATCAGTTGTTAATGGCTTTTTGCTTGTGCTGATAGTCTTATTCTAACT
>NZ_JBFTQI010000857.1:0-2343 GCF_056398925.1 Pedobacter sp. 01T416_2 | reverse complement strand
TACAACTTCAGTACAGGCCGCCATTGCCGGTTTACGGTGTGCCGACGAAGTGAAAACAAAAAGGCAGATTTCGCCTGTTTTAACTGTGCCCAAACTATGATAAATATGCATGCAATTGAGTGGATATTTTTCGAAGATTTCTTCCCTGATCTGATGCATTTTTTCGAGGGCAAGGTCTTCGTATGCGGTATATGTTATCGCTGCAACAAATTTGCCTTCAATTTCATCTTTTCTCACCTGGCCCATAAAAATACTATGGCCTCCAATAGCTGTTTTGTTGTTGTGTTTGGCAATACTGTCGGCTATAAAAGCAGGTTCGATTGGGCCATTTACAAATATGTTCTTTATCTTTTTTTCGCTCATGTTAGGGTTTGAGAAAATGATCTCTCCATTTTACGATACCACCTTTTAAACTGTATATTTTTTTTGCATCGCCATATTTTTCCTGCATAGCCTCTGCTGCGGCTACACTTCTGATGCCATGCTGGCAAATCAGCACCACATGTTTTTGATAAAATTCTTTACTCATAAAGGCGCCAAACTCCGACATTGGTACCTGCGTAAAGATCTGTTTATCCAGTATGGGTACTTCGTGCCTTTCGCGTACGTCGATTAAAATTGTAGATTCTAACTGCTGAAGTTTAACCAGTTCGCTGGCATCAATTTCTTTATATCCCTGCGGTCCTTCGCTCGTATCCTGATAATCCATATTTAAAAATTCATCAACAGTTTTGGGCAGGGAATAACCGCCTCCATGACTGATATTGATGGTATATTGTTCTTGTGTAAGTAGGTTGTAACTTAAAATTTTATTGGTGAGTGGTTGCCCGATTTTGGCAATCAGTTTAATGGTTTCTGCGGCTGCCATGGTACCCAATATTCCTGGCAATACGCCTAAAATGCCATTTTCTGCACAATTGGCTACTTCTCCTTTATCGGGTGGAATGGGGAAAAGATCGCGGTAATTGGTGCTGGGCGTTAAATGATCGGGCGTGTTAAATATGGCCAACTGACCCTCAAAACCCGAAACTGCAGCAAATATTAGCGGTTTGTTCAATAGGGCACTGGCATCGTTAATGAGGTATCTGGATTCGAAATTGTCTGTACCATCCAATATGTAATCGTATCTGGATAGAATATCGAGGATATTATTTTTCTGCAAACGGATGGGGTGGCGGATAATCCCGATCTGCGTATTCATCTCCTGCAAGCGCTTTGCTGCAATCTCTACTTTCAGTTTCCCGATATCAGCCGTTGTAAAAAGAATCTGTCTATGTAAATTGGACAATGAAATGGTATCGTCATCAACAATACCAATATGGCCAATGCCGGCAGCAGCAAGGTATTGCAACGCTGGACAACCCAAGCCACCAGCACCAATTACAAGCACTTTTGCCCTTAAAAGCTGCTGTTGTGCCTCCTCTCCAAATCCTTTAAGGATAATCTGCCTGTTGTATCGTTCTGCACTCATATCGTTTATCCGCCAGAAAAAGGTGGCATTATGGCTATTGTAGCGTTGTTGGTAATTTCAGTATTTTCCTGAACGATATTTTTGTTCAAGGCAAGTTTATATTTCATGCTTTTTAAAGCAGGAAACTGATTTTCTAAATACTGTTTAAAAGCATCGGTATCAGCAATGCCATCAACCTCAATATTTTGATTGTTGATAAACTCGGAAATCTTGCCAAAACTGATCAATTCGATTTTCATCTGTATATTTTTGTTTTTATCGGTGATGAAGCTATCATGAGCATGTTTTTCACAAGTTTCTATTTGATTTTTGTGTTCAAGCGCTCACAGGCTCGGTTTATTACCATTTGTGAGTGTTTGCTCATGATGGTTTCATGCTGCTAATTTACCTGTAAGATGCTGATTTTACTCAATCCTTTTACAAATCTTCTTCCTGTTGCGAAATCGCTTGGTGTAATAATGGTGATATTTCCCTTTTCAGCCTTTGCAGGATTGGTATCATAACCGGTTAAAACCAGCACTTGATTTCCGGTTGGCGAATTAAAAATTTCGTTCCACGAGTACACCACTTTATAATTATCGGTTGCCGTAAAAACCAGATAATATTCACTTAATGTTTTTGGTGAGGCAGCATCTATTTCTACCTTGGCCAAAATATCTTTCAAAAGCACACCTTTAATGTTTTTAATGCTGCTTTTACGCTGCATCAAGTGGTTAAAAATTGTCATACTATCCAAACTAACGGATTTATAAGCACTTAAATTGTCTAAAGTAACTGTTAGCGGAGCTTTAACCTTTCCTTCGATTACAAATTGCTTGCTCTCCTGTGCATTTACAGCAAAACTTAAAAATAATAAGCCGATGATAAGGTAT
>NZ_JBFTQI010000856.1:0-2349 GCF_056398925.1 Pedobacter sp. 01T416_2 | reverse complement strand
GGTTAATATTAATGGCCTCATTGAGCGCTACGCCGTTTAAAAACCTGCGAGGTCTAGTCACGCAATATCTCCGCGTTAGGGATTGTAAGGGTTCAGTACCGATCCTTCATCGGTACCGGAGCGAAGCGTAGCCCTGAAAAGCCCGCCCCTTTCCCGTTTTTCACGGGATTGGGGAACGCCAAAACAAGCTGGCAGTTTGCAGTTCACACCTGGCGATGAGCAACGTCAGTCTATTCAAAATAGATCCTGAAACAAGTTCAGGATGACGATACGATATAAAAATCGGAACGGGATGACGTATTGCGAGTTACTCTAAAAGCAAGGTATCATCATCTTCATCGGTTAAGCTCAGCTGCACACTATCGCTACCCGCAATACCTTCTATCGAACCGCGGATATGGGTCGCATTTAACAATACTTTTTCTAACTGCTTTTCACGTGCTTTCCATAAGCGTTCCATCGCATCACGCTCGCGTTGTATGGATAGTTTCATGCTCATAAAACCTTCTCTAATGGCTTTCCATTGTTCTGAAAACTCTGCTCCCATTAAATAATCGTAAAGCATGTGCATTTTTTCGCCGCGGTTTTCCTGCGATTTTACTGCACCTGCCAAGCGCAAAATACCTTCGCGCAACACGTATGCTACAGCATTTACTTCTTCGAAAGAGCAAATCCAAACCCCATCGCGCTGCCCGAAACAATCCATGCCTTTTGGGTAACATTGACTTACGATTACCGCTACATCAATACCCATACTGCGCATATCTTTTTTCAGTTTTTCGATCCAGTCGCCACCAAAATCTTTGGTACGCTTGCTTTCGTAAATAATTTTACCGCATTCCTGTCCAAATTGGTTGCGTACCACCTGTACACAATCTGCACCACGCACTCCTTTGCCAACTTCTTCAATTAAATCGAAAGGATAATTGGTACGAAGCAATTCTTCCAAAATCAGTTCCTGCACTTCGCCCTGCAATTGCATACTGCCCTGCTCAGCCTTACGTTTCATTTCTTCGGCCAATTTTTTCTGGTCGTCGAGCTGTTTTTCCAATTCCTTTAAACGCAATTGGTGTTCGGTATCTTTAATACTATTTTTTTCTGCCTCTTGCTTACGGATCTGTTCTACCAACTCGTTACGCTGCTCTTGCATTTTACGTTGAAAGGCAAGTTCCATTTCTTCTTCCTTTACTTTAAGGCTTTCCTCGCGGCGTAAAAACTCCAGTTCTTTTTCGCGGGCCAACTTTAGTTTTTCAGCATTGTCTTTCGCATTACCTTCGAGCATTTGCAGTTTTGTTTCAAAATCGGCCGAAATACTTTTACGCAGGTTTTCCTCCAGATTATCCTTAAGCTTGGTTTTCTCTTCAGCAAGTTTGGCATCAAAAGCTTTCAATTGCTGTTGTTTTTCTGATTCAAAAACCTGCAGTTTACGTTGATATTCTTCATCTTTCTGCCTTGCATAAGCAGCCGCTTTCTCACGTAACTCTTTCTTATAATCTTCTGCCATGGCTTCTTCCATCGGAAAAACATGGGCACAGTTGGGGCATTTTATTTCGGTAGGCATAAATTATTTTTTTACCACAGCGAACGCTCGGGTTTTGACAAAGATATTAAAGCTTTTTATCAATGTATAAACGAGTTTTGCACCGTTAGCATTAAAGTACCTTCGATCTGATTTCGTGACCGGATGCTAAAATTTTACTTACCGGGCATTTTGCGGCAATTTCTTCCAATCTGATTTTTTGTTCTTCGGTAAGTATTCCTGTACATACAATTTCTTCAAAAAATATGGTTTCCCCATTTTCGGTATCAATATTTACTTCTACCTCAATTCTATCAATTGGCCATTCCTTTCTATCGGCATACATTCTTAAGGTAATGGCTACACACGATGCTAAAGAGGCCATTAACAATCCTTTTGGGGCAAAGCCTTTATGTGTACCACCCAATTCTAAAGGCTCGTCTACTATAATATCATGAGAACCATTTGTTACAGAACATGCATAATGCTCTTTATTTATTGTCGCTTTTACCATATGATTAGTTTTAGTATCCCAAATATTGTGCTTTAACTTTAAACTTAGGTAAAAGTCTGGTCTTTTTTTGAAAACGGATGTCGCAATTTCATGACTGTTGCAGTTTTGCCTTTCGCTGCGGCCCCTACTTAGGTCTTATCAATATAGATACATTAAATTTTAAGATTTCTTTACCGCTCCTTGTCACAGCAGCATTGCCATCTAAACCCGATTTTAGCGAATGCTCTCGATTTAAGCACTTATTTATGGTGTGCTTGCTTGTTTCACAGGTTTCATCGGAGCAGAAGCTGGATTGTTTTTCCAAAAACTACTGCAC
>NZ_JBFTQI010000855.1:0-2351 GCF_056398925.1 Pedobacter sp. 01T416_2 | reverse complement strand
CAGATAAATGTACTTCTGATCTATAGCCTTAATTGCCAATTGTATTTCAGGGTTTTTGAGTTTCTCATCTTTAAATGCCGCTTCTTTAATAGTTATGTTATCTTTAATTTCCTRATAAATACTAACCGCTTCTCTTGGGTTTTGATTGGATACAAATGCCTTAAGTTGATCAACCGACCAATCATCAAATGAATTAATAATGTTCAGATATAAGACCGGGGCATAAACAGTGGTGTCGTAAGACAGTTTCTTGATAAACTCAAATCTATCTTTCAGATTAAGATTATAGTTTTCGTTTCGGATATCAGCCCGCGAAGCTATCTTGTCGTAATCTTTATATTTTAGCCTAAGCTTTTCTCCATTTTGATGGAGTATTTCATTGGTTCTGTCTTCAATCCTTTTAATATCAGCTTGTGCTTTAGAACCACTTGATCGATTGATAAAAGCCATTTTGTTTGTTGTAGGAAAAAAATATTCAACTTCGACATGACTGCTTTCAGGAGATAAATAGAAGGGTACGAATGAAGTATTGTCAGAATCGAAACGTAATATGCATTCGAAATAATTTTCATTTTTAAATGCAAATAGGAACTGACCATCCTTAATTCTGCTAGGAGATATTGATGTTCGAATTTTGTCGCCCAGTTTTTGGAGATAAAGTTTTGGCGTTTTATGGTTGAATGAGGTGTCTGTAATCTTAATATTTACCCAGACAGAGTCAGTAAGCGCTTTACTGTTCAGTGCTGAGGATGCAAGCAGTAAGGTGAGGCATAACGTTATTTTTAGATTTTTCATTCAATAAAAATGGTGATTCAAATTTTTTCATCCCATATATTTAACACTCTTTAACTATCTGATTTTATTGAATGTCTGTAATGATCAGTCTGTTGCTGGATAAACGTAATCAACAATGCTGACAAAATCTGTGCTGCCTATTTACTGAAAAATAACAAAGCTTAAGGCAGGATATTAAAAAATCCAGAGTAGTTATACCCTGGATTTCAACTGCGATTAACTATTTAGCATTACTAAAATTAACCATCCWTTGGATACCGAACCTGTCTTTAAAGCTACCGAAGTAATCGCCCCAGAACATATCGTCCATTGGCATTTCGATGGTGCCACCTGCTGAAAGGCCGTTAAAGAAGCGATCGGCATCTTCGCGGCTCTCGACATTGAGGTTAATGTACATGTTGTTGCCTTCTTTAAGTACATGCCCTGCCGAAGGTACACAGTCAGACGCCATTAAAACCGTATGCTCATTAATGGGTAAGGCTACGTGCATTACACGGTTTTTTTCTTCGTCGGTTAATTTATCCGATTCGGGTGCATCGCCCATTTTTGCAAAGAAGGTAAATTCTCCGCCAAAAACCGACTTATAAAAATTAAAAGCTTCTTCGGCTTTGCCGTCGAAGTTTAAGTAAGGGTGCATGGTTGCCATAATCTTATTTATTTTGTTTACAACTAAGTTACTGCACCTTTTAATGATAAAATGGGTGTACTTGAGACAAATGTAAGGGCGTTTTTGACATCGTCAAATTAATAAACTTGTATGGTTCCATCTTGTTGCGATGGCCTTAACTCGGCTGTCGAATTTGAGAAAATATGTTTTTAAATAGGCTAAAATATTTTATTCATTTTGCAATAGCTTTTGGATAAGTTATTCTTTTACAGATGAATAAAACTGAACGGAAATAAATCCTTTATCTTTTTCATATTTGTAGCAGGGTATTAAACATTTAATGAAATAATTCTCGATCGTCCCAAAATAATTTTAGATTTGAGTAAACACGTCCTCTTTTTGAGGGCGTGTTTTTTTTGCAAAAAAAAACCTTTCATTGCTGAAAGGTTTCGCGTTTTAATCTAAATCGTCCCGTTGATTTAATTTTAACATTATAAATATAGTTATCAACATGTTAACATCAAATTAAAAGGTAAAAATACCCCTTTATGGGTAGTGGTTTCCACTACACCGCGATAACAGAAATTTTAATGTGCATAATTATTTGTTTGCTTCAATACGCCATTTACAAGCCGGCAATGTTGCTAATAACAAACTGGAGGCAATATTGCGAAAACAGAATAATTAAAAGGGCCCCTGTAATTTGCAAAGAAAAGCATGAAGAGGGCAAAGGCAAGTGTTAGCAAAAAACTACCGATAGCCAACTTAATTTTGTATCCAACTATAAGCAATAACCCATCTAGAAACACTCTACTTCCCAAAACCGCGACCAGTTTTCGCCTACACCAAGTTTTACTATACCCTCTTTGCGTGTTAATTCCTGATCGTGGTTAACGCCATCGGCCACTCCGCACCATGGCTCTAAACAAATAAAAGGGGCATCGGTAGC
>NZ_JBFTQI010000854.1:0-2351 GCF_056398925.1 Pedobacter sp. 01T416_2 | reverse complement strand
GTCTAAAAGTCCATCAATCCAAGGCAATAATTTTTTAGCGGCGTGGTCGGTATGTAAAACCACAGCAACACCATAATGCTCTGCCAATAAATGTACATGTTTAGCTGCCGATACAGCACCTAAAATACATGCTTGCAATTTCTCATTATCTAAAGATTTGCCTGCATAAAACTGTGCACCTCCATTAGATAGTTGAATCATAACAGGCGAATTTACTGCCTTAGCAGTTTCCAATACCGCATTAACCGTATTTGTACCGGTTACGTTAACTGCTGGTAAAGCAAACTGATGTTTTTTAGCCTGCTCAAACAATTCTTGAACGGCATCTCCGTAAATTACGCCTTTGTAGCCTTTTAAACTCATTTCTTGTTAATTTTATTAAGTCCGAAGTTATAAAAAAAAATAACATTCCAAGCTTTTCTAACAACAGAATTATTTGCCTAACAGCAAAATAAGGCCTATTTAGTGTAAAAAACACATTATCCTTAGTGTAAAAAAGACACACTTAAGTTTACAATTAGCAGTTAACAGTAGCCCGAGCCGAGTTTTCAATTACCTATCCAACGCTTGCATTATTGCCAATCGACTATCAACCAACTCACCATTGACTATTTTTACATCTAATAAGGGTCGACTTTATTTTATTTTTCGTTTCTTTGCAATCCAATTCTTCAAAAAATTATATGGCTTGGTTTAAGAGAGAAAAAAAAGGTATCATCACCACAACAGAGGAGAAAAAAGAAGCACCAGATGGTTTGTGGAATAAATGTCCAAATTGTAAAAAACCGCTACATCAGGCAGAACTTCAGGAAAACAAATACGTTTGTCATTACTGCGATTACCACCTGAGAGTAGGCTCAAAAGAATATTTCGAGGTTTTATTTGATAATAACGAGTTTAAAGAGCTGTTCCCTAACTTAACATCAGGCGACCCTTTAAATTTTAACGATAACAAACCTTACACCGATAGAATTAAAGAAAGCCAGGCTAAAACAGGCTTAAAAGACGCTATTCGTGCCGGTGTCGGTAAAATCGAAGGACAAGACCTCGTAATTGCCTGTATGGATTTTGCTTTTATCGGCGGTTCGATGGGTTCAGTTGTGGGCGAAAAAATTGCAAGATCGATCGATTATAGCATTAAACATAAAGTTCCGTTCCTGATGATCTCAAAATCAGGGGGTGCACGTATGATGGAAGCCGCATTTTCATTAATGCAAATGGCCAAAACATCAGCCAAACTCGCCTTATTAGGTCAGGCTAAAGTTCCATATATCTCTTTATTAACCGATCCAACTACAGGTGGTGTAACTGCATCATACGCCATGTTAGGCGATATTAATATTGCAGAACCAGGCGCACTGATCGGCTTTGCTGGTCCGCGGGTAATTAAAGAAACCATTAAAAAAGATTTACCGAAAGGTTTCCAAACTTCAGAATTCGTTCTTGAACACGGTTTCCTCGATTTCATTGTAGATAGAAGAGCCATGAAAGCTAAATTAGGTGCTTTTATTAAAATGATGCACAACTAGCTGGTTCAATAGTTCATTAGCCATTAGTTCATTGGTCTGGGTGCAAAAAAATAAATTCATAATATTTAGAAAAGCAGGATTTGAATAAATCGGTGAATTCAGTCCTGCTTTTCGTTTCAAGTCCTCGCTACACTGCGGGCTTTTCACTTCAATCAGGTTTAGTTAATATGGGCCGGTGGTTCTTTGCTATGGCAGTTCCTAACAGGTGCATTAAGTTATGTAGGCGCAAACTTTAAAATCGCCACAATCTTTCAGAAGAACGCATCCGGCATCAGAAGATTTGGAAGCAAGTGCAAATAAATCTTTGTTGCAGTTCATTTCAATAAGCACTGAACAAGAAATCCTACGAGTGCAGCGGAAACAAACAAAAACCACTATCCTTCACACGGCTTAGGATTGCGCCTAAAGATTTATTTAGGATTTGCGACAAAGGTTCGCAAGCCTTGATTTTTGCTCCACTTTTTATCAAGAAAAAGTGGAAAGCCCGTCTGGCTAAGACAAAAACACCGCAATTTTTCTTATTTTTAAACTAACCAAACCATAAACTAAAATGAAAAAGTTATTCCTGTTAATCTCCCTAATCACCGTTACGATCGCTATACAAGCGCAGGAGAAAAAAGCTAAAGCCCCTTATGATGAAGCCTTGGCTAAAAAGCTTGGTGCCGACAACTATGGCATGAAAATGTATGTGCTGGTTATTCTTAAATCAGGTACGAATACCACAGAAACCAAAGCCAAAACAGATAGTTTATTTGCCGGACATATGGCAAACATGGGTAAAATGGTCGATATGCAAAAACTCGTAGTTGCTGGTCCGATGGG
>NZ_JBFTQI010000853.1:0-2362 GCF_056398925.1 Pedobacter sp. 01T416_2 | reverse complement strand
TCGGTACACAATTCCATCCAGAAGCTGATCCGGTAGGCATGAAAATGTACTTGCTTCAGGAAGAAAAGAAAAAAGCAATTGTTGATATGCACGGGGAACAAAAATACCTGGATATGTTAAACAGTTTAGACGATCCTGCAAGAATCGTGCTTACGCAAAGTATTATTTTACCTAATTTCTTACAAAAGGCAATTGGGGATTTGCAGGAAGTGTAGAAAAGCCAGGACTACTTTAGCCGTCATTTCGACTGGAGCACAGCGGAACGGAGAAATCTATTAAACATGTTTAAGATAAAAGTTAAAGGATTTATCAAATACGGTCGAAATGACTTCTCTCATTTGCAATAACAAGTTGTAAACCAGAATCAATTACAAACTTATGATACCTGCTCAACGCCAAAAATACAACCAGCAATTTACAGACGAGAAGTACAAAAACTTCCTTACTCAATTGCAAAATGGCTATCCCGAAATTCCTTTCAGGGTTGCAGAAACGCCGGTATTTATTCCGAAAGCATTGAAAGAAAAATTGATTGCGGCAGGAGAAGAAATTATAAACCTGATTAAGCAACCCAATTTTAAAGCACTTACTCAAAAGGCAATCCCCTTAAACTGGAATGTGCCTAATGAAAATACACAGCCTCACTTTTTAACCTTCGATTTTGGTATTTGTAAAAATCAAGCCGGAGAACTTACACCCATGCTAATTGAAATGCAGGGATTTCCTTCCTTGTATGGCTTTCAGCATCATTTGGCTAAAACTTTCCAGACAAGTTTTGAGATTGATGGTTCTGTGAATCATTTTTTAAACGGCTTTAACGAAGAAGCGTACATCAAGCTGCTTAAAGAAGTAATTATTGGCTCCCACCAACCAGAAGAAGTGGCCCTGATGGATGTAGATGCGCCTAACCAAAAAACGGCTATCGATTTTTTTGTGACCCAAAAAATGTTGGGCATTAAGATTTTAGCACTGGAAGACATTAAAAAAGTAGGCAAAAAGCTCTTTTATGAAGAAGATGGCAAAAAGATCCAGTTAAAAAGAATTTATAACCGCCTGATATTTGATGAGGTAGCCAATAACACCGAAATTTTCAAAAACAGTTTCGACCCACGTGAGGAACTGGATGTAGAATGGGTAACGCACCCCAACTGGTTCTATCGCATCAGCAAGTATACCATGCCATTCTTAAAAAGCGAATTTGTGCCCGAAACACGGTTTTTAAATGAGTTAAATACAATCCCTAAAGATTTAGAAAACTACGTACTTAAGCCATTATTCTCTTTCGCTGGTATGGGCGTAATTATCGATGTAAGCGAAACGGACATTACCAATATAAAAGATCCCGAAAACTGGATTTTACAAAGAAAAGTAAATTACGAGCCCGCTGTACAGGCACCAGATGGTGGGGTAAAAGCCGAAATCAGGATGATGTACTTATGGTCCGACGGTGGCGAACCACAGCTCTGCATTAACCTGGCCAGATTAAGCAGGGGCAAAATGATTGGTGTGCGTTATAATGCCGATTTCGATTGGGTTGGGGGAACGATTGGTTTTATGGAGGAGTAATGCGTCTTAATTTCCAAGATATTTAAATATAAATCTAATTGTTATTGAATATTACACTTAACATATATGCCAATACTAACTCTAGATAATCTTTTAAGTGGATTTATAGGTGCTATCATATTATTTTTAATCCAAAATCTACAGACAATAATTTCTGATCATATCTATAATGTTAGGACAAAATGGTTAATAAAGAATTATTTGACTATTTTAATTAGAGATCTTAGTGATTATAATTTCTCAGCAAATGCTATCAAATCTTTCATGACAAAACACGCTCAAAAAGGAAATGAGACAATATCAGTTAGCTACAAATCATGTGAAAATGTTCATTCTACAATACTAAAATCAGATAGGTATAGGTTATTTTTCGAAAATAAGTCAAATAATGAAGCTGTTATTAAATATTATAATTTATGTAGTTTAATTGATTTGTTAGCAGCAAAAACTCCTTCAGATTATTCTACCGAATATGCTGATATTACGATATATAGAAGCAGTGATTCTGTGAAATTTCAGAATAGCACGAACCGTATTATAGTTAAATTAGATGCTTGCGAATTGAATGCTAAAGAAGCTATTAAGATATGTAAACTTCTTATATCCAAATTTGATTGAGATATAAAATCCTACCTTTTTACATTCAATTGAACACCAAAGTCCTAAAAGCCCTTATATTTGTGTTATGGATATTCAAACGATTTTAGTCTTTTTACTTTTTGCGGTAGCATTGGTATATGTTGGCCGTTTGGTTTTTAAATCTTTACAGGTAAAAAAAGATGGATGTGGTGGTAAT
>NZ_JBFTQI010000852.1:0-2362 GCF_056398925.1 Pedobacter sp. 01T416_2 | reverse complement strand
ATATTAGTAATTTGTAGGTAAGGCTTTCTCCCGCCCTTTGCTACAAATCCTCAACCTCGTTCCTCGGTCTGCGGGTTTTTCGCTTCGGTCGGGTTTAGGTGGCATGTGTTTACTGCTATTTAGGTTTTAACGGCGTTGTGCCAAGCTGAAGGTACAAAAGGGATCAGGCTTTGTTAATTAAACCAGATAGAGCGGAATAGCCCACAGCGTAGCGAGGACTATAAGCGATAGCGGGGCCGTAAACCACCAAGAACCACTGCCCTCAATTTCCTAATCAAAAAAGACACTTATTTGAGCAATGAAATATATGCTTTCATTTTCAAATCATGCTCACAGTTTGTTCTATTGGCCAGTTCTCTTACCTAATTTGCTACATTTAATTTACAACAACGTTACGTTGGCACAACCTATTTGTGCCTATATTCGTATATAAAAATAAAACAACGATGATCAGCACAATTCTAATCCTACTAAACTTATTGGTATCTCCACCAAAAAATGTTTACGAGTTCAGCTTTAAAACCATTGATGGTAAAGAAATTAAACTATCGAAATTTAAAGGCAAAAAAATCTTAATTGTTAACACCGCTTCTAAATGTGGTTTTACACCACAGTATGAAGATTTGGAAAAACTTCAAAAGCAATACGGCAAAAAGGTAGTATTAATTGGTTTCCCTGCGGGTAACTTTGGCGGACAGGAGTTTTCTACCAATGCAGAGATTAAAGAATTCTGTACCGGAAAGTACAATGTATCTTTTATGTTGGCAGAGAAAAGCAGTGTTAAAGGTGATGATATCAGTCCATTGTTCAAGTATTTAACCTCTCAAACCAATACAGAAGAGCAAGGCGATATTAAATGGAACTTTGAGAAATTCTTAATTAATGAAAAAGGAGAATTGGTACACCGTTTCCGTTCTAAAACAAAACCTACTGACGAGGCGATTGTAAAGAACCTATAAAGCTTAGCGTTTAGGGGTTAGTGTTTAGGCGCTAAACTCTAAACGCTAACCCTTTAACAATTCCATTTAAATTAGTTTTTCTCCAAAACTGTTTTCCAAACCAAGGCACTGAGCGCCGCACCAATAATGGGTGCTACAATAAACAGCCAAACCTGGCTTAAGGCTTCTCCGCCAACCAAAAGTGCGGGGCCAATACTTCTTGCCGGATTTACTGATACACCCGTTACCGGAATGCCCACAATATGAATGAGTGTTAAACTTAAGCCGATTGCAAGCCCTGCAAAGCCGCCGTTGATATTTTTAGTAGAGGTTGAGCCGAAAATAACCAATAAGAAAATAAAGGTGAGTACAATTTCGGCAATAAAACCAGCATGTAGGCTGTAATGCTGTGGAGATAGTGCTGCAAAACCATTTTGCCCTAATCCATTTGTTGCCAAAGAATATTCTGGCTTTCCTGAGGCAATTTGCAGTAAGATAAATGCGCCTGCAATGCCGCCTAATACCTGAGCCACAATGTAATAAGCGGCTTCAGTAATTTTCATCCGGCCAGCGATTACCATTCCGATTGAAATTGCCGGATTAATGTGACAGCCTGAAATGTGCCCAATAGCATAAGCCATTGCGGTGACCGATAAGCCAAAGGCAAAAGATATGCCTAATAAGCCTACGCCAGTTGTGCCATTTGCGCCAGCTATAACCGCGCTACCACAACCCATTAAAACCAACACGAGCGTGCCTAGAAATTCGGCACTGAATTTAGAAAGTTTACTTGTCTCCATATAATTTATTATTTAAAGGTTTAAATATTATAYCCGGATGATTGTCAATCGAATATAACTAAAAATTTAGAATATAAAAATGGAATAAAATGCTGGTGATTTAGTCTGATTGAATTACGGAATTTTAGACAAGAGAAAGGGGCTTAAATCCATAAGCCCCATTTAAACCAAACAAACTATTTATGAAGTTTATATAAAACCCATATTAGAATAAAATGTTTTGATGAAAATTAAAATTATTTACAATTTTTGCGGGTAATTATGCTTTTGTCTAGTCAATTGCCATTTTTTTGCTCAAAATAAGTCCTACTGTAACTAAATTGATAGAAAACGGCAAGCTATTTTTGACTTTAGGGTGTTAAAATAGGTTGAGTTGTTCTGGCTGGTATAGGTTAGGGTCGAAATTGTAAACTTCGGGTGTGTTTTGAGTATTGCTTACATAATACAACGCTGTTTCCTCATATCTTGAAGCTACTTTAACAAAAGTATTGCCGGCAACATTTTTAAAAAGATTTTCAACCAGCTGTGGGTCGTTATTATCTTTTGATAAGTGGCTCAATAATAAATGACTCATGTATGGGGCTTTATGGTTGATGAAAAGCTCCAGCGCCTGTGTATTGCTTA
>NZ_JBFTQI010000851.1:0-2367 GCF_056398925.1 Pedobacter sp. 01T416_2 | reverse complement strand
GTCCTGCTGTACTCTTTAACCTCGCGAAAAGCTCGGTCTGCCGTTTCCATCAGGTTTAAAAATGCAATAATGTTCATCTAACAGCATTTGAATAGCGTACTGAAAAATGTATATTTGTTAATAACAACCAAAGATATGTTAGCTACAGTTAAAGTATATTACGAAAAAGGAAAGATAACACTGAAAGAAAAAGCACCTGTACAGACCAAAACGGAAGTTATAGTTACCTTTTTAACAGAAGATAAACCACTTCTTGCTAAAAGGATTCCTGGTGCATTTAAAGGTAAAATATCAATCCCAGACAATTTTAATGACTTTTAAAGCCTGCGTTTGATAAAAAAATGCATTAAAAGATCTCCAATCAATATTTAAACTTAAATCCGTCACCCTGAATTCATTTCAGGGTCTATATTGCAAGAAAGATGCTGAAATAAATTCAGCATGACGCCCCTAACTTATTACAAACTAATCATGAAAATCCTATATATCCTTCCCTTAGCCATGATGCTAAGCTGCTGTTCATCAGTAAAAAACCAAAATAATACTTCTTCCGGCAAGTTAGATACCCAATTGTTAAAAGATGTTGAGGTATTATCATCAGATGCTTATCAAGGTAGAAAAACCGGAACAAAGGGGGCTGAAATGGCCAGGGCATACATTATAGAAAGATTTCAAAAACTAGGACTAAAATCTTATCCTCAGCATGTAAACTATGCGCAGGAGTTTACTTTTAATGGAATAGGTAATACAAAAATAAATGGCACCAACATCATCGGCTATATTCCGGGCAAAGGAACGAATGTTATTGTGGTATCTGCCCATTACGACCATTTAGGTGTAGTAAAAGGCGAAGTTTTTAATGGTGCTGATGATAATGCATCGGGAACTGCAGGATTATTAAAAATTGCCACCTATTTTGCTAAAAACAAACCAAATAACACAATCATTTTCGCCTCTTTCGATGCGGAAGAAATGGGCTTACAGGGTGCAAAGGCATTTGTAGGCAATCCACCAGTGCCTATGAATACTATTGCTATTGATTTAAATATGGATATGATCAGTCACAGCGATAAAGGTGAACTTTATGTCTGTGGGACTTTCAAATATCCTGATTTAAAGAAGTATGTAGATACGACTAAAACCAATATCAAATTACTTTTCGGCCACGACGATCCAAAACAAGGTCACGATGATTGGACAAACCAAAGCGACCAAGGCGCATTTAATGCTAAAAATATTCCATTTTTATATTTCGGTGTAGAAGACCACAAAGATTATCATAAACCTACAGACGAATATTCTAACATCACCAAACCATTTTTTAATAATGCTGCAAGCGCTGTGCTGGATGTTGTAAAAAACATCGACAAACAAACCGGCTTACAACAGTTGTTAAAAGATAAAATGATCATGATGGACAATCCAAGAAAATCGGAAAGGTTTTAATAAACTGATTGATATAAGTCTAAACCTGCCCTATCCGGCAGGTTTTTTTATGCTTTATAAATCTTAAAACAAGGCATATATCCCCTTTAGACACTTGGTCAATGAATGCAATAGTGCTATCTTTATATTATGAGACAGAAGAAACGTAAGGCTGAAAGAGTTTATGAGGATGATCCCGAGGGTGAAATGTTGTTGCCAACACGCAAGACAAAAGAAATAGCTGAAAGCCATTTATCAGAAGCGGAGGGATTAGTTGTTAAAGGCCCTCATGGTTTAAGGGGTGTTGGAGGTAGGGAGAATGGCAAAGAGTTGTTTGATCATGTGCTTAATGCAATGTCAAAGCCTACCAATAAGAAGTAATGTTTTGATTTAACAGAATGTTGTTATACATTTATAAAAAAAGGGAAGTGTTGAGACTTCCCTAATTGGCCGAACGATTATTTGCGTGGCTTTGGTTTCGATCTTATGTAGTATTCAGAACCGTTCTTTAGGTCGGTACGATATACACGAACGAATTTAGTTTGCTTTTTGCGTTGCATTTGACTAAATAGTTATGATTTACTAATCAGACGACATCAAGCCGCGTCATATCGGCATAATTCATACTATCATGCCTGTTGATTGTTTTCTATATAGTCTGTTATCCTAACTACTAATGAGCCGAACATATCAACGTCTTTAAATCTGTGGTTATATCTAAATACCGCTTCATCAACATACTTTTGCAAGTGTTGTTCTGATACATGGATATGTGTTCCGAATACCATTCTCTTTAATTGGCTAAAGAAGCCCTCTACTGTGTTTGTTGATGTTGAACCCTGCCTGTACTGTTCTAATGCATGTTTGATAACACCATGATTTTCATAGCCTAATTTCTTTAGGTTAGTATATAAAGGAAATTCATCTGTTGATATATGACTG
>NZ_JBFTQI010000850.1:0-2369 GCF_056398925.1 Pedobacter sp. 01T416_2 | reverse complement strand
GGGCATAAGTAACACCAATTAAAACGGTTTTCTGTTTTTTTGATTTAAGATCCAGGAGGGTTTTCAGCAGTTCATCATGGTTGTATAAAAAGTAACCACTTTGTGGGTGTTTGCTCTTTTCGATCAGATCGTTCACCATGTAGATTAATGATGAACCAGCTCGCTGTTGGTAGGATGGGAGCAGAGCCAAAAAGCAATATTCAGTAATATCCCCGTAAAATTGTGCAAAAGCCTGTAGATAGCTCTGTTCATATAATTTCACATTGGTTACATGATGGCTGCTCTGTACCATACCCGTTGTGCCTGAACTGCTGAAAGTAATTTCGACAGGATCGGTACTGCTGAGAATGGAATGGCTTTTAAAAAAACTGATGGGTAAAAAAGGGATCTGTGCAATTTCGCTCACTTCATCAGCATCAACACCTAAATGAAAGATATATTCACGGTAAACATTGCAGTTTTGCGCCTGTAACTTAAAAACGCTTAAGGCAAGGGCGTTAAACGCATCGGTACTTTTTACAGAAAATATATCGTTAGCTGTTAAATTCACAAGGCAAAAGTACAAAGCATTATGCTATTTTCTCGTCAGTTTTTTTTGCCAACATCGCCATGYGGAACTGATAACCACAGTAACCGCTAATACCGGCAACCAGGCCACTTAAAATTCCCGTAACCAACAGCAGTGCCCACCACAATTTTACACCAGTCATCACGGCCACACGGCCAGCAAGGACGTTATCATTAGGCAAGCTTTTAAATAAAGCATATCCGATCCAAAGTAAGAAAACAGCAAGAAAAGACTGCCAAAAGGCTATTTTTCCTGTTTTGCCAATAATGCCGCAGGTAGCAAATGAAATTACAATAATGATCCACCAGGGGGCAATCATTTGTAAAAGGAAACAGATTATTAATATAACAATGAAAACCATTTTAGCCTATTTAGAAATTTTTAAACGAGAAATAATCGTACCCGATTTATCATCAGGACTTTGCATATAAAACAGATCGTACAATTTGCCATTTGCCCAGGTATCGATCATATTATCATAAAATTTGCTTCCGGGATTGCCTGATTGGCCGCCTGGATAAACCCCATGTCCTTTTGGCGTTTTACCCAGTTCGATCACCATCCGCCATGAAGGTCCGTTGGCTTCGCTCAAAGCATTAATGGCAGTTTTCGCGCCACCAATCTGTAAAACTTTCGAGCCGAATCCTGGTATTTTGGCCAGGTGTGGCACATTGGTCTGTTTTACATTTGCCCAGTCCCAATCTTTGTTTATCGGCCCAAAGCGTCTTTCCAAACTATCGCAACTATATTTAAAAGCTTCGTTAACCAGGTCAGATAATGTTTCTTTTTTGCTGGTATTGATATTATCATACCATGTTGCATTGGGTTCTTTCAAGATCATTTCCACCGTACGGTCTCTAGAAGGGTAACGCATCGGAATGCCTTTAACCTCGAATTCGTCCGCCCAGATATCATGTGATAAGCGTTTGGTCCATATCTCAAATACGCTGGCTGCAATTTCATGGGCATCGTAACGTTTGTTCCATTTGTTCAGGTAAGCCAATGCTTCTTTTTGTGTTGCGTTTAATTGCTCATTATTCAATAAGGGCAACAAAGCAGGAACCAGGTTTTGTGCCATAATGCTATAATTATCGGTCTGCATCAAACGGATGCTATCCAATGTAGCCTTGTTCATGGCCGATAAGCGGTCGTTGATCCTTTTGCCACGCTCGTAAGGCGAAAATTCCCAGTTGATGTAATATGGGTAAGTAGTATCGGTAGAAGACTGGTTGGCAGAGCTTACAAAACCACGTGGCGGATTCTTAACTGTTGGATTTTGTGCATTTGGGATCCAGCCATGCCAATCGTAAGCGGGGTCGGTACCATCGAGAATAAACTTGCCCTGATCCTTCCACTTTAGGGGGAATTTACCATTTGGTGTGATGGCAATATCGTTATCAATACTGGCGAAAACAAAGTTCTGTGCAGGTGCGGTATAATAAGTTAAAGCCTTACGGTAGTCGTTATAGTTTTTCCCACGGTTCAGGTAATAAAAAGTCATGAGCTCGTTCGACTCATCATGTGCGATCCACCTCAAAGCGTCGCCAACAGGCACATTATCTGCCCTGCCGTATTTTGGTTTCTGGAAATATACCACGGGCCCGTGATGCGTGTAGTAAACGGTATCTATTTCATCTTTTCCACCACGGATTTTAATCGTTTCCAATCTCTTTGTTGTGGCTTTCCATTTATTGTTGTACCAATATTCGTTGTGGCTGGAATCTTTAAACTTGATCTGATAAAAATCCAGTACATCGGCGGCAACATTGGTCACGCCCCAGGCTATTTTCTGGTTAAAACC
>NZ_JBFTQI010000849.1:0-2373 GCF_056398925.1 Pedobacter sp. 01T416_2 | reverse complement strand
GCTTTAAACAGGTGATTGGTATTACCCCTATCGAGTATCTTCAACAAACGCGTATCGAAGCGGCTAAAAAGTTATTAGAGCAAACTGCCCAGCAAATGACAGAGGTAATTTATAACTCTGGCTACAATGATCCAAAAGCATTTAGGAAAGTGTTCAGAAAATCAGTCGGGATGACCCCGACTCAATACCGCGATAAATTTCAGGCGAGGTAGTAGATAACTGAGGAACAGCGGAATAGTAAATCAATACCACTCACAAAAACTAAATAAATAGTTTTCAACACTAAAATCAATTATGTTAATAATTAGTATAAAATAAATGCATCGCCCTATACAATTTAAGATAACTTAACGTTATAATTACACTAACCAAATAACTATTTATATGAGCACATTCCTTTTAATCACAGCGGTATTTTATATTGTTTCCTTTGGATTAATGTTGTACTGCTATTTCTCCGCTGAACAGATTCCCAGCGATGATGAAAAATTTTAATCAGTTCTTTTCCCGTCATYAAAATTAACGTCTCCCTTTAAGCCAATACATTGAACTTTCTTACAGAAAGACAATGAAATGTTGTGGCCAAACTACCCTCTCTAAAAACATCTATTTTATTTATTGGCAATCCACTTAATTAAGTAAGGAGCGGCTCCTGTATACCATAAAACTGCAGAGATTAAAAATATGGCTATCAATATCCATAAAATCGGCCATCCTTCAAATTTGTGTTTTGAACCGGGGATGTAAGATTCATTAAGGTTATTATGGTCATTGTCCATCCTATCGCCCTTTTTCACCGGTTTCGGATTAGAGATATTGCTCATAAAATATTCAGTTAGAAATACAAACTTAAGCTATAAACCTATAAATCGAAAATTAGTTTTAACATTCTTGTGTTTTAAAATCGATTAAAGATAAAAGTCGTTCAAACTTCAGCTATTCATATTTGGTTTAAACAAAAAAAGTAGGAAAACCTAAATAAAACAGCAAATGTTGTAGAATTAGGAAGTCAGATTAAAAAAAACAGTCCCCCAGAATATAATTATTGCTTAGAAAAGGCTTGCTGATATTTTAGCGGGGTTTTCCCTGTTATTTCTCTAAAATATTTATGGAAACTAGTGAAATTATAAAAGCCGCAGTCGTAGCAGATTTCTTTAACGGTCAGATCATTTTCGATCAATAATTTACAGGCCTGTCCTACCCTAATTTCGTTCAGAAACTGTGTATAGGTTTTCCTGCTTTTAGTTTTAAAGAATTTACAGAAAGAATTGGGGCTGATTTTAGCAACCGCAGCAATTTCCTTTAGTTCTATTTTATTTTTGTAATTGCTGATGGTATAGTTATAAATAGATTGAATCCTATCTTTTTCGTTCTCCAAAAAATTTGGCTTAAAGCCTAACGAAACCAAAATATTTTTCTCTTCGCAATTGGCTATTTCGGTTAATACTTCCAGTATTTTTATAATCCGCATGGTGCCTGTTGCCTCAATAATCTGTGGCATTAAACAAGCTATTTTCTCTTTTGAGATTCCTTGCAGCTGAATTCCCTGCCGCGATTGTAGCAACACTTTTTTCATCTCCTGGTTTTCGGGAAGATCGAGAAAATCCTTGCCTAAAAAATCTTCCTTAAAATGGATCGCATAAACATCAACCGGTTCACCAGCGGTTTCATCAAAAAATTCTGGATCAAAGCGCCAGTAGTGTGGCAAATTGCTTCCGAGTAAAACTACATCGCCATCCTTAAAATTTTTAATGCTATCGCCAATAAACTGCGTTCCTCTGCCTTTTTTAACGTAGATTAGTTCTAATGCAGAGTGGTAATGCCAACGATTGTTTATATCGGGCATAATGTCTCTCCGAGCGCTAAAAGAATCTACCGAATTAGTAGATACATTAAGTAAATGCGGTTTCATAAAATCTTAAAAAATCAATCTAATATGCAAAATTATTTTGCAATGTAAAAAAATGAGCCAATATCATTTAATAATTAGATCATAAAGTTAAATTTTTATTAATGCTTATGGGTTTAATTTGTAATACAACAACTAACCAGAAAGAACCTGCTTAAACCATTTATAACCAAACAAAACATGAGCCACACTCCATCAACGAACTTTCAGGTATCCGATACACCAAAAAATGGTAAGGGATATTTATTTCCATTAATTTTGGTCACCAGCCTATTTTTCTTCTGGGGCTTTGTTCATAATCTCGATCCTGTATTAATTCCGCATTTACGCAAAGCTTTTCAACTAAACGTTTTCGAATCTACCCTGGTGGATTCTTCGGTTTTTATCGCTTATTTTTTATTGGCGCTACCTGCAGGCTACATTATGCGCAAGTATGGGTATAAAAGCGGTATTATATTGGGCCT
>NZ_JBFTQI010000848.1:0-2374 GCF_056398925.1 Pedobacter sp. 01T416_2 | reverse complement strand
GCTGTGCGAACGCCTATTGGCAGTTTTGGAGGCTCATTAGCTCAATTTTCTGCTACTCAACTTGGCGGCTTTGCCATTAAGGCTGCTATTGAAAAAGCTGGCTTAAAACCAGAACATATCCAAGAAATRTATATGGGTAATGTTTTATCTGCAAACCTAGGGCAAGCGCCAGCTACACAAGCTGCAAAATTTGCCGGTTTACCAGATTTACCTGCCACTACAATAAATAAAGTATGCGCTTCGGGCACAAAAGCAATTATGCTTGCCGCGCAAAGCATTGCAAATGGCGATAATGAAATTATTGTAGCAGGTGGCATGGAAAGCATGAGTAATGTCCCCTATTACCTCGATAAGGCAAGAAATGGCTATCGCTTAGGCCATGGGCAAATTACAGATGGCTTGGTAAAAGATGGACTATGGGATGTTTATAACGATTACCATATGGGCGCTGCCGCCGAACTTTGCGCAACAGCATGTAACATCAGCCGCGAAGCGCAGGATGATTTTGCAATAGAATCGTACAAAAGAGCACAGGCAGCACAAACTTCGGGCAAATTTGCCGGCGAAATTGTAGCTGTAGAAGTGAAAGACCGCAAAGGCGAAATTACCCTGGTTGATACCGATGATGAACCAACAGCCGTTAAATTTGACAAAATACCTTCATTAAAACCTGTTTTCAAAAAAGATGGAACAGTAACTGCAGCAAATGCATCTACCTTAAATGATGGCGCAGCGGCATTGGTTTTAATGAGTGCCAATAAGGCAAAAGAACTGGGCTTAACACCTTTGGCCAAAATATTAGGCTATGCTGATGCACAACAAGCACCGGAGTGTTTTACAACTGCACCTTCAAAAGCAATTCCATTGGCTTTACAAAAGGCACATATCGACATTAAGCATGTTGACTTTTTCGAAATTAACGAAGCTTTTTCTGTAGTTTCCATTGCGAACAATCAACTTTTAGAACTAAACGACAGCCAGGTTAACGTTAATGGTGGCGCCGTTTCATTAGGTCACCCACTTGGTGCATCCGGCGCAAGAATTGTAGTTACCTTACTTTCGGTTTTGGCACAGAACGACGGAAAAATAGGCGTTGCCGGAATCTGTAATGGTGGTGGTGGCGCAAGTGCGCTTGTTATCGAGAAATTATAAATTTTTGGTTTTGCAAAATCCTTGCGCATTTGATCGTATGAAACTTATCAGATTTTATATCCTTTTAATCTTTGGAATGCTAAGCTTTAGCTTAAAAGCACAGCAGGCACCAAATAAATTAGAAGTTTTTCAAGATACACTGATTAAAATATCGGCAAGGGTTATTGCAGCTCAAAGCGATGCACAAAAATTAGAAATAAATGGCAATTTTGTAAAAACTTTGGTAGAAGCCTTAAAAGCCCCCAATTCTTTTTCTTATCCATTCGATTCGCTTAAAAACGTATCGGTAATTAAATCATCCGATCAGGATTTTAGGATTTTGAGTTGGTATGTACTACTCCAAAACGGTACATACCGCTATTATGGCGCCATCCAAATGAATACCAAAAGCGGCCCTTTGAAACTTTATCCCCTGATCGATAATACCCAAAATTTAGCCGACCCGAATAGCATTACCAATAACCAAAAATGGTTTGGTGCCAGGTATTATGAAATTGTTCCGGTAACCAGTGGAAACCGCTTGCCCTATTATGTACTTTTAGGCTGGAAAGGAAATACACCATTTACCACTAAAAAGGTAATCGACATCCTTTCTTTCGATAAAGATAATCTCACTTTTGGTGCCCCGGTTTTTGATGGAAAAGAACTAAAAGGAAAAAACAGGGTAATATTTGAGTACGCTAAATCGAATGCAATGACTTTAAAAACGGATTTAAAAGCTGGGATGATCGTGTTCGATCATTTAGCATCATTCAATCCGGAAATGAAAGATACATTTGAATATCATGGATCAGATGGCACTTTTGATGGTTTTAAAATCATTGGCGGAAGACTAAAACTGCAGGAAGATATCACACTTAATAACGATCCGAATGCGAGCGACGAACTTTATGCCGACCCAAAGAAAAACGTAAAACCCATCAGAAAGTTTTAAATCTTAACAAACCTTAACAAATCATTTACCTAACACATCATTTAAAAATTTGTGAGTTTGGCATTCGCTGACTATATTGCGCCCTGCTTAACTGGCTTAAACAACACACAAATTCTGAATTCATAAACTAAAACCAACAAATGTTTTATGCAAACATCTAATGAAACCATTAGTATTGACCATAGCAAGGAACTAGATCTCCACTTAGACAGTAACAATGTATCCAAAGAAAAATTATTTAGCCACCCGGTAGGCCTCTTTGTGCTACTTTTCACAGAAATGTGGGAA
>NZ_JBFTQI010000847.1:0-2381 GCF_056398925.1 Pedobacter sp. 01T416_2 | reverse complement strand
ATATTACTTAAGGTATTGTAAGCGCCGATCAAAATCAAAATTAGCCAGGCTATTCCTTTAAAGTTACGACGAACGCCGATAAATACACCAAGTGCAATTAAAAAATTAGACCAGCTGAATATCCATCTCGGAATATTTAGTCCCATGTTGTTCAATAGAAATGCAAATCCGATGATGACTATGATGAAACCACTCCAAACTCTTCCTGAGTTTTTAATGTGGTTGTTATCGTTTTTATTAAGATTATCCATGTGTGTTCATATTTAATAATCCAAAAGTATTAATAAGCACTACATCATAATATACACAAGGTGCAAGAACTCGGTAAAAGACGGTAAGTGCCCTTATTTTATCGGTGAAAATTATTTTGTTATTTTGACGGTATGAAATTTTCACTATTAATGTTTGTTTTTGCTATTTCTACCAGCTTGTGTGCACAGGAAATAAGTAACCATTATAAGATTTACGATGTAAAAAAACAGAAATCCATATCAATGGACGACATTGTTACTGATATGAACCAGGCTGATGTTTTATTCTTTGGCGAAGACCACAACGATTCTATAGGCCATTATCTGGAAGCAGAGCTTTTTAAAAGACTTCATTCAAAATATCCATTAAAAACGGCACTGTCTTTAGAAATGTTCCATACCGATGTACAACCTGAGGTAGATGAATACCTGGCAGGATTAATTTCAGAAAAGAACTTTATTAAAGAAGGCAGGGCCTGGGGCAATTACAAAGATTATAAACCTTTAATGGAGTATGCCAAACAAAATAAGCTAAAAGTTATTGCTGCAAATGCCGCTACGCGTTACAGCAATGCTGTTACTATGGGAGGGCTTAAAGTTTTAGAAAATTTCCCAAAAACATCATTTAATTTTTTACCACCCTTACCTATTGATACGGCTCAGGGTAGGTATTATGAAAAATTTACAGAAACTTTGGGTGGCCACAGCATGGGCTCGATGAAAATTTACCAAACGCAAAATTTATGGGATGCGACCATGGCATGGTCTATAAATAAGTTTCTTAAGGCAAACAGAGGCTTTAAGGTTTTTCAGCTTAATGGACGTTTCCACAGCGACGAAAAACTGGGAACATTGGTGAAACTGGCTCAGACCAATCCAAAACTAAAAATCCTGAACATTTCATCATTTTCTGATGAAAGCTTTGCCAATCCCGATTGGGGAAAATTTAAAAAACTCGGCGATTATATCATTATAACCGATCCAAATGTAAAAAGAAGTTATTAAAACAAAATAGCCGCCCCTTTTTTGCATCGGGACGGCTTTTATATATTATGCTTTTGTTTTTAACAGATCTCTGATTTCGGTTAAAAGGGTTTCTTCTGCCGTTGGTACTACCGGTGCTGCAACTGCCACCTCTTCCTCTTTCTTTTTCATTCTATTAATTGCTTTAACCATCATAAAAACAATTAAAGCCAGCAATAAGAAATTAATGGCTACCGTAATAAAGTTACCATAAGCAAATATAGATGCATCTGGTGCGGCCTTTTTAGCATCTGCCAGCGAAGCACCCTTTGGAATCAGTTCGGCACCTTTACCCATTGCAAAATAAATGCTGCTAAAATCTGGTTTACCAACCATTGCAGCTACAATAGGCATCACTAAATCGTCGATTACGCTGGTAACAATTTTACCAAAAGCACCACCTATAATTACGCCTACCGCCAAATCGAAAGCATTCCCTTTAATGGCAAATTCTTTAAATTCTTTTACAAAGCCCATATTTTATTAAGTTTTAGTTTATTTATTCACTAAAGTAGCAAACATTAAACTCAATACAAATGTTTATGAAATAATTTTAAAACCAAACATATCGATAGCATTTAAGTCAATTCAGCAGAATATCTGAAATCTATTGTTTATTTTTGCCCCATTCTTTTATATTTACTATGCTAAAGCAACACTTACAACAAAAATTATTACAAAAGTTATCACCGCAACAAATACAGTTTATTAAACTGTTGCAGGTGCCAACCGTTGCTTTAGATACCCGTGTAAAAGAAGAACTTGAAGAAAACCCAGCACTTGAAGATCCAAGTTTAATGACTCAGGATGAGCCAAAGAGCGAATATGATGATCTGAATGATGGGCCTGAAGATTACGAACAATCATCAGAAGACACCAGCATGGATGAATTTAATGTAGATGATTATTTACAGGACGATTCTACCAATGATTATAGCACCAACTATAATAACGGTGATGACGATGAAGAGAAAAAAGAAACACCAATTGCCATTGAAAGTACTTTTTTTGAAAGTTTACAGGAGCAATTAGACCTTATTCCCCTATCCGACCAGGATTTTATTATTGGCAAACAAATTATAGGCAGTTTAGATGATGATGGTTATC
>NZ_JBFTQI010000846.1:0-2384 GCF_056398925.1 Pedobacter sp. 01T416_2 | reverse complement strand
AGATATAAACCTTGTCAAAAAAAGCCTTACTTCGGATTCTTTTATGAAATTAGTAAGTGAAAGACTTAATGAAAATTGTGATACTGATGAAACTATTCAAGCATTAAAGGAATTAACTTAAAACAATAAAAGCTCAATTGGTAGAGCTTTGTTATACCCCCTACTGGTCTTAGCATCTCGTTAAGACCAAAATGTAACTTACATAATAAAGCTCGGCAATTTTTAAACTGCCGAGCTTTGTTTCTGTAAAAGTTTAATTAACTTGGCTTTAATTGCTCCAGATGCCCTGTCGTGGAGTTTCTTTATAATGGTAAGGAGTTGCTGGAAGAGCTAGGACAGTACGATTACGGCGCTAGGTTCTATGATCCGGTGATCGGAAGATGGAATGTGGTGGATCCGTTGGCGGAGAAAGGAAGGAGATGGTCTACCTATACCTATGCGTTCAATAATCCTATTTTATTTATCGATCCGGATGGAATGTTTGGTGATTATTATGGTACTGATGGTAAATGGCTAGGAACTGATCATATTGAAGATGATAGAGCATACGTTGCCAAGGATGGCTCATATACCAAACAAGGCGATGGGTATGCTATAAAGAAGTCAGGAATTACAGAGCTAGAAGTTGGCAATAATGAATTAATGCAATTGGCATCAACTTCTTATGGAGAATCCGGGACTTCAAATGTTAAAGAAGAAGTATACGGGATCGCCAGTGCAATTATGAATAATAAGGAAGCGAGAGGTGATGATGCAACGATTTCGTCCACTATAAAAGGCTTTGCTTTTGCTGCAACAGATGGTAATCCAAGAACTACCCAATTTAACGATGCCAGTAACGGCGAAAGAAATGGCACCTTTATGCAGACAGCAATAGGGGGAGCAATAAATGCAGTAAATGGTGGAGTAGATTATTCAAATGGCGCGACGCATTGGGCGGGTTCAGATATAGGTTCTAGTGCAGAAAAAAGAGCCACCGGCGGTTTGTTGTTTACTGATCAATCACATGATATGCAAAGGTTAGGTAGTAAGACTGTTAACGGTGCACCAATTACAACTCACTATTACAATAGCAGTGGAAAGGCAACTGGAGTAAGAGGCAGTTATTCTTATCGATGGGAAACAACAGCAGCACATGGAGGTACAACATTCATGAAAAAAACTAATTCTTTTATTAAAGCATCGGGAGAAAGGCGTTACTAAATATTATGAGAAAATTTATAATAATAATCCAGATAATTGCAATATGTTCACTTTTCGGTTATGTGAACGCTCAAGGACTTAAAAATGATCAAAACCATGTTAATAAGCGTCAACAAGTAAAAAGTATTGAAGGCGTTTATATTAGTTTGTCAAAATCTAGAGTTCTTGTCAACAAAGAAATTCAATGTGAACTTTTGCTTTTTGAAACAACCAAAGGTATAAATAAATATGTAGCTAAAATTGAATCCAAAGAAGTAGCGCAATCCATTAATTATTTTAGTCAAGAAGGTAATCACGAAGATTTATTTGTATTTGGCTTGCAAAAATTCCATCTGCAAAATAAAGTTGATCCTCTTTCTTTATCTGCCTACATGATTTTCAGGAATAGTAAAAAGTATCTATGTTTTATTGGTAAAGGGCAATCAGCATCAGGAACTGGGGTACAAGTGTCTTACTTTAACATTTTTGAACTCGATCGATTAGGCAAGGCGATTCTTCATTATGAATTCAATAGCCGTTTTGGAAATATCCATAGCATCGTTGATTACAATAATAATGGTAGTATAAATTATTTCAAGATCGTAAATGGAAATAAAATAGGTCAGTATATACTTACGATAAATAATGTTAAAAGTGGTAAGCCGATAAATAATAGATCGGTTCTGTTGGATTATAAATTGAATGACAAATTCGTGGTATTGAAAAATACCTTCTAAACTGTTAGATTATGGGGCAAGGTTTTACGATCCTGAGATAGGCAGGTGGAATGTGGTGGATCCATTGGCGGAAAAGTTTCATTCAGTTAATCCATATGCCTATACTGACAATAGTCCGATAAATAATATGGATCCAAATGGAATGGAAACGTTATATAACGAAGATGCTCAAAATGCGGTTCGCCAATTGCAAAGCCAAAATTCTTCGCAAAATCGAAACCATCCTCCAGATTGGTTTGTGGATAATTCAAATGGTAGTGTGTATTATTTTAGGGGTATAAAGAATATGACACAAGAAATTCTCGATAAATTTGGCTTTGGGATATCTGCTAAAAATTTAGAAAATTTTGGACCAGATAACATGTTTGGTAATAACCCAAAAGGACTTTATGAAAATTCATTAAGTCAAAGTATTCTGGTTATTGAGAATTCAAAATCTTTTATGGCGCAGAATGGGTATAGTGC
>NZ_JBFTQI010000845.1:0-2387 GCF_056398925.1 Pedobacter sp. 01T416_2 | reverse complement strand
GGGTTATATGGCCAAGAACCACAAGCCACTCACCAATAAACCCGGTAGCAGCGGAAATCCTTTTTATTGCATAAGTGCACCCCTCCTATTCTTGCTGCTGGTTGCGTAAAATTTGCAATAAAAAGATTGGAGTGCATAACGGGGCTACAGCGCCCACGGAGACATGAATGTTCGTTTTCAAATAAAAATGCACAACTAATTGCAGCCTAGCCCAAACCTGCCGATGAAAATCGGAACATGTAATAGAAGGTATTTTTAATAGTCGAAACAAAAAACATTTGTCCTTCGACAAGCTCAGGATGACAACGTTTTTTGTTCTTCTAATTTGCAAAATAGCCCCCAACCCCTACAAAATTATGAGGGAGTTGGAGGCTACAAATAAGGTCTTCGACAGGCTCAGACTGACATTTTTAAAAAAAAATCAACTAAAAGCCGAAACCCTCTGATACAACTTCCTGTACCTTACTTTTACGGAACTCTTTCATTGATTGTGGCTCTTTGGCCTCAAGCGTGGCAAAATCTACCACACCCGTTCTTTTTGCCCAGTCGAAATAGGCTACCGATAACCTGCTCACCACATCGTGGTTTTGCCTGGCTACGTTGGTGATTTCGCCACGGTCGGTTTCTAAATTATACAGTTCCCAATTGTAGCCTGGCCAGGTAGATACCAGTTTCCATTTGCCAGCACGCACTGCACGATTGCCTGCACGTTCCCAAAATAGCGGTTCATCGCGTTTCAGTTCGTTATCTTTACCAAACAATACCGGCAACAAACTTTTACCGGCCAATGCATTGGGTGTAATGCCCTGATAGCTTTTAGGATAGGTAGCCCCGGCCAGATCGTAAAATGTTGGGGCAATATCGATAATATGCCCGGTGCCTTTTTTAATACTGCCCGCTTTAATTTTAGCGGGGTACCAGGCAATAAACGGCGAGCTGATGCCACCTTCGTACATGTAATCTTTAAAGGCTTTTAATGGCGAATTTGAAGCATAAGACCAGTTTTTACTCTGCGACTCGTACGAACCAATGGTACCTACAGGGCCCGAATTGCGCACCGCACCTTTATACCATTTTACCAGATCTTCTGCAGGGGCACCATTATCAGAAATAAACAGGATGATGGTATTTTTATCGGCGCCGGTTGCTTTTAACTTATTTAATACCTGGCCAATGCCCTGATCTAAACGATCGACCATGGCGGCAAAAATCTCCATCTTTTTGGCCCACTGGCTACGCTGATCGAACGATAGTTTGTTCCAGTTGTAGATATCGGCATCTTTTTCAGAGACCGTAGAATTACCATCAATAATACCCAGTTCTTTTTGCTTTTTAATTCTTTCGGCACGGAGCACATCCCAACCTTTATCGTAGCGGCCTTTGTATTTGGCAATATCTTCTGGCAGTGCATGCAGCGGCCAGTGCGGCGCGGTATAGGCTAAATACAGGAAGAAGGGTTTGTCTTTAGCGCTTTGATCTAAAAAGTTTACTGCATTCTCGGTAATTACATCGGTTTGGTAAAATTTACCCGCTTCTAAAGGATAGGGTTTCCCGTCAATGGTGTAGGCACGCTTTTTACCCCCTTCGTAATCGCCCTGATCGAAATAACTTCCATTTTCGGACATCATTACGTGATCGAAACCACGCTGCCAGGGAAAACTCACTTCTTTACCGGCAACATGCCATTTACCCGACATTAAAGTATTGTAACCCTGGGTTTTTAAAACCTCTGCCAGGGTAAGCGATTCTTTATTAAGATAACCCTGATAGGCCGGAAGCCCAAGATCGTTGGCGAAATACCCCACTCCTGCTTTATGCTGGTACTGCCCTGTTAATAAGGAAGCACGGGTTGGCGCACAAATGGAATTGTTATAAAATTCTTTTAACCGAAGGCCCTCGTTGGCGAGACGATCTAAATTGGGTGTTTTAATTTCTGAGCCATAGGCGCCAAGATCTGAATAACCCAAGTCATCGGCCAGGATAAGGATAATATTAGGCTTTGACGGCCTGGCATTTTGTGCAAAACCCTGTATGGCCAATAATGCGCCTACACAGGTTAATATAACTTTGTTCATCTTTTTCTTTATTTAATGCTAAAAATTCTGATTGCCTCTATTATTTCCTTGTGCAGGCCGGGCGGGTGCGGTTTTAAGCAATTCGTAATCTACTACCCCATTTTCTGCAGCCCACTTTACATAAGCGGCTTTTAACTGTGCTACTATTTCGGGGTGTTGAGCGGCTACATCGGCATTTTCGGCCCTATCTTTTTCGATATCGAAAAGCTCATATTTTTCGGTTAAACCTGCCGGAGAAACGAGTTTCCATTTGCCCCACCGTACGGCTTTGTTGCCACCACGTTCCCAAAACAAAGGTGCAGCGCGCTGAAC
>NZ_JBFTQI010000844.1:0-2389 GCF_056398925.1 Pedobacter sp. 01T416_2 | reverse complement strand
ATCAATGGGCGAATGTGGTAAGATGGGAAATGCGTACCAGGTTATTTCTGCGTACAGCCGAATTTTTATGGCAGGAAGGACATACCGCACATGCTACAGCAGAAGAGGCGATTGAGGAAACAGAACGTATGTTACATATTTACGCCGATTTTGCCGAAAATTGGTTGGCAGTTCCGGTAATCAGAGGCCGTAAATCGCCGAATGAACGCTTTGCGGGTGCTTTAGATACTTATTGTATTGAGGCCTTAATGCAGGATGGCAAAGCTTTACAAGCAGGTACATCTCACTTTTTAGGCCAGAATTTTGCTAAAGCTTTTGATGTTAAGTTTACTGGTAAAGATGGGAAATTAGATCATGTATGGGCTACTTCATGGGGTGTTTCTACACGTTTAATGGGTGCTTTGATTATGGCACACAGTGATGATTCTGGATTGATTATTCCACCAAAATTAGCGCCAATACAAGTGGTAATTGTTCCGATTTATAAAGGTGATGAGGATCTGGCGAGAATTTCTTCATATGTTAATGAATTAACCATGCGTTTAAAAGGTTTAGGCGTTTCGGTGAAATATGATGACAGGGATACACAACGCCCTGGATTTAAGTTCGCTGATTATGAGTTGAAAGGTGTGCCAATCCGTATTGCTATTGGTGGCCGCGATTTAGAAAATAAAACAGTAGAAATTGCCCGTAGAGATACCAAGGTGAAACAAACTGTACCTCAGGAAGGATTGGATATTTACATCATCAAACTATTGGAAGATATTCAGCAAAGCATGTTCAACAAAGCTTTGGCTTATCGCGATGAGCATATTACAGCAGCCAATAGTTACGAAGAGTTTCAGGAATTGTTGGATACCAAAGCTGGTTTTATTTCAGCGCATTGGGATGGAACACCAGAAACTGAGCAAAAGATAAAAGAAGAAACAAAAGCAACCATTCGTTGTATTCCTTTAGATAATAAATTAGAAGATGGCGTTTGTATTTATTCAGGAAAACCATCCATCCAAAGGGTACTGTTTGCAAGAGCGTATTAATTAGATGTGAGACACTAGATTTTAGAAGTGAGATTTGAGATTGTATCTCGACTCAAATTTTATGTCTCACATCTCCTGTCTCATATCCCAAATCTTAAAAAAAAATGAAATTCGCAACTAAAGCTATACATGCAGGTCAAGAGCCTGATCCAACTACAGGTGCTGTAATGACACCGATATATCAAACCTCTACCTATTGGCAGAAATCTCCTGGAGACAATAAAGGCTACGAGTATTCGAGAGGAACAAACCCAACGCGTAAAGCTTTGGAAGATTGTTTAGCTGCTTTAGAAAATGCCAAATATGGTCTGGCTTTTTCGAGTGGAATGGGGGCAACAGATGCCGTATTGAAATTATTACAGCCTGGCGATGAAGTGATTACCGGAAATGATTTGTACGGTGGCTCATACCGGATCTTTACCAAAATATACACTAAATACGGAATCAAATTTCACTTTCTGGATCTATCTAAGCCAGAAAATATATTGCCCTACATTAATGATAAAACCAAATTGGTTTGGATAGAAACACCTACTAATCCTACCATGCAGATTATCGATATTGAAGGGGTGGCAAAAATTACAAAAGAGAAAAGTTTAATCCTGACCGTTGATAATACATTTGCATCGCCTTATTTACAAAACCCGATTGATCTGGGCGCTGATATTGTGATGCATTCGGTAACCAAATACATTGGTGGCCACTCTGATGTGGTAATGGGTGCTTTGGTAACAAATGATGAACAATTGTATAAAGACCTTTGGTTCATTTACAATGCCTGTGGTGCAACACCGGGTCCGCAAGATGCTTTTTTAGTGTTGAGGGGTATAAAAACGCTTCACCTTCGGATGAAAGCACATTGCGAAAATGGAGCGCGTATTGCATATTATTTAAAAACACATCCAAAGGTTGATAAAATTTACTGGCCGGGTTTTGAAGATCACCCTAATCATGATGTAGCTAAAAAACAAATGCGTGGATTTGGCGGTATGATTTCGATTACCTTAAAAGGTGCTGATCTGGAAGAAACTTTTAGAATCTCGTCTAATTTTAAAGTATTCACATTGGCTGAATCATTGGGCGGGGTAGAATCGTTAATTAACCATCCAGCAACGATGACACATGGCTCTATCCCGAAAGAAGAAAGAGAGAAAGTAGGTGTTACCGATAACTTGCTCCGTTTAAGCGTTGGGGTAGAGGATATCGACGATCTTTTAGAGGATCTGGCAAATGCATTAGCATAATATTTCGAGCGGGCAGATAAAATATTTGCCCGTTTTTTTTATTCCACAATAATAAATATTGCTGTTGCTAAGGAATAATTTATTTTAAATATAAGCGAAGTATATTAT
>NZ_JBFTQI010000843.1:0-2399 GCF_056398925.1 Pedobacter sp. 01T416_2 | reverse complement strand
GCTTAAATGCGTATGTGCAAAACCGGTAATGGTATTACTAACATAATTATACCCACTGCACCAATCCCAGCCTTCAAAAATGTTGTTCGGCCCCAGCTGAACTGCACCAAAAGGAACATTTGCACCTACAAAAACGTGACCGTGTTTTGCCGATCCGATTAATGGATCTACATACCGGGTAAGTTTGGTGTTCTGCTGCGCAGCTGCATTAAGGGAGAATAGAGAGGCCGTTAGAAATAGAATAGACGAGGTTTTCTTGAACTGCATGTGTGCTTATAATTTCTTACATTAGAATTTAAAGCCTAAAAGTAAAACGTTTTACGTTTATTTTCTCATAAAGGGGAAAGAATTACATCAAAAGCATTGAATTTTGGCAATTATTGGGAGATAACAGGCTTTTGAACGCGAGAGATCGTCATCCGATAGCAATCGGATGACGATCTCTTTTATTGAAATTCGACAGATCCTTCACTGCGTTCAGGATGACAGCAATATATAAACGTCCTCTTAGCCAATCTCCAAAACAATTACCTGATCGGGTTCTGCACTATTTAAAGTTGTAGTAATGGTTAATTTTGATTTTTTAAAGGTATAGTTTACCGCGCTTTTGTCTTTTAACAAATATGCTTTTTTAATTTTCTTTAGCGGAACGTTTTCTAAGTTAAGCGTTGCCGTTTTTCCGTCAACAAGGTGGATATAAACTTTGTTGTCGCTTTGCGTAATGCTTCCCCAGGCCTGCGGTTTTATAAATCCCGCTTTAGTACCATAAATACTTTCACCGTAAATTTTAAGCCAATCGCCCAAACCTGCCAAACGGTTTTGAAACTCGGGCTGGATTTTACCACTCGGCATCGGGCCGATGTTCAGTAAAAGATTAGACCCTAAACTTGCAGCTTTAACCAACATATGTACCAGTTCTTTATTCGATTTGTAATAGGTATCGCTCAAATTATATCCCCACGAATTTGAAATGGTTTCGCAGGTTTCAAGTGGTAGTTTATCTGATGCCTTTTGAAAACTTAAGCCTGATTTATTTTCACCAGGAAGATCGCGTTCGAACATTTGAAAATCTTCTCCGGCAAAGGGTGTAAGGTGGTGATTGTTACCAATCATGCACTGTGGCTGAAGTTTGTGGATTAAACCATAAATTTCATTGTATTTCCAATCAATCCGTGATGTCCTGTCTTTCGATCCTTCTGGTTCAGTCTGATCCCAATGCCCGTCAAACCAGATTCCGCCTATTTCACCATAATTGGTCAACAACTCTGTTAATTGGTTTTTCATGAACTGCAAATAGCTTGCATAATTACCTTTGCCCGTTCTACCTGAGTTCTGTCCGGTACGACCAGTTTCGTGTGGATAATCTTCTCTTCGCCAATCTAACAGCGAATAATACAGGTATAGTTTTATGCCTTGCTTATGGCACTCATCGGCCATCATTTTTACGATATCTTTTTTGTAGGGCGTATTCATGATATTGAAATCAGAATATTTGGTATCCCACATGCYAAAACCATCATGGTGCCTGGTAATCAGCGTAATGTATTTCATTCCGGCATTCTTCGCCATGCTCACCCATTGTTCGGCATTAAACTCAACAGGATTAAAAAAATCTTTAAGGTTGGTATAATTATGAACATTCAACTTTCGTTCGTTCATTACCCATTCGCCGCTCCCTGGTACACTAAAAGGACCCCAGTGGATAAATAAGCCAAAACGGGCATCGTTAAACCATGCCCGCTGTTTTAAATTAGAGGCTGTAGGTGTATAATCCTGTGCTTTTAACTGTAAGGCAATTAATAGCACAAGGCATATTAGGGTTAATTTCTTCATAAGGATAGTGGTATCGTTTGGTTAGGTTTTAGTCTATTGATGCGGTGGCTTTGGTTGGTTTTCCAATTACCTTATAATTTCCATCGCCTTTTAAAATGGCCAGGATCTGCGATTGGTTGGTAAAAAGATTTTTTGCTGCAGCCAATTCTTTATCGTACTGGAAGCTCTGCTCAATTCTTCCCTTTTCGTAAAAATATCGGCTTACGATCTGTGTTTCTAAAACTCTTTTTATTTCTGCTTTATGGCTAACCAGATCAGTTTTTTTAGAAGAGGTAAGTTTATATTTAAGATTCTCCAGATCGGTTTTTACCTCAGCAGATTTATTTTCCTTTTCGGCTTCTAAACGTAAATCGGAAAGCAACCTTTCGGTACGGCTTAGGTAAGTTAAATCTTTATCGGCCAAACTGCCAGAAAATGCAGCATAGTCCGCATCAGATAACTGGAAAGTTTTGGCCGAGGCCAAACTTGGTTTTTCTTTCCTATATTGATTTGCGTAGTTAAAGAAAAGGTTTTTGTTAAGCATTGAAATGGTAATCGGGCTGAGCTTTATGGCATCTACCACGATA
>NZ_JBFTQI010000842.1:0-2401 GCF_056398925.1 Pedobacter sp. 01T416_2 | reverse complement strand
CAGTTAAGCAACCAGGTAAATAATGCTATTAAAACACAAAATAGCTTAATCAGAAATATTAAGCATAATAATACAACTTCTGGTAAGCCAAATGCTCAGAATAGTTTTGGTGGTACTGGTTTTGCCATTTCTACAAATGGTTACATTTTAACCAACCTGCATATTATTAATGGCGCTGATTCTTTATATGTGCAAAACAGTAGAGGAGAATCGTTCAAGGTAAAGTCAGTTTACACAGATCCTCAAAACGACATTGCAATTCTTAAAATAAACGATAAACACTTCAGTAACTTGTCATCTATTCCATACACCATTAAAAGGAATACAAGTAACATTGGTGAAATTGTATATACCTTAGGTTATCCAAAAGATGATGCTGTACTTGGAGAAGGTTACGTGAGCTCTAAAAATGGTTTTATTGGTGATACCACTCAGTATCAAGTAGCCATTTCAGTTAATCCGGGCAATAGCGGTGGTCCTGTTTTAGATAATAACGGAAATTTGGTAGGTATTATTAGTGGTAAGCCAGATCAGACTGAAGGTGCAGCTTTTGCCATTAAATCAAAATATATTTTAGAGGCAATGAGGGCCATTCCTCAGGATTCACTAGGCGTAAATAAACTTTCTGCCAACAAGAAGAGCTTGCTGTCTGGTTTAAAACGCACCAAACAGATCGAAAAAATACAGGATTATGTATTTATGATAAAAGCATACTAACGCAATACCCCAAACAAATTAATATTCTTAAACCCTGAAGATTGATTCTTCAGGGTTTTTTATTGGAATTGTAATTTGGAGGTCTTAAAATAATATTAAATCTATGTATTTAGTATAGTATTGTTTAGATTTGTTTTAGTCAAAATTAAATTAATAATATCATGAGTATAAGATTAGGCGATACCGCACCGAATTTCAAGGCCAACACATCCATTGGCGAAATAGATTTTTACGATTATTTAGGCGATAGCTGGGGAGTATTGTTTTCTCACCCTGCCGATTATACCCCTGTTTGTACCACAGAACTGGGTAGAACTGCAGCTTTAAAAGGTGAATTTGAAAAAAGAAACGTTAAGGTTTTGGCCTTAAGCGTTGATTCTGCCGAGTCGCATAAAGGATGGATTAATGATATTAACGAAACTCAAAATACTTCTGTCGAATTTCCGATTATTGCAGATCCGGACAAAACAGTGGCAAATCTCTATGATATGATCCACCCAAATGCTTCAGAAACTTTAACAGTTCGTTCGTTGTTCGTAATCAGTCCTGATAAAAAGGTGAAATTAATCATTACTTATCCAGCATCAACAGGAAGAAATTTTAATGAAGTGTTACGTGTGATTGATTCTTTACAGCTTACAGCCAATTATAGTGTGGCTACGCCTGCCGATTGGAAAGATGGAGAAGATGTAATTGTGGTAAACAGCATTAAAACGGAAGATATTCCAGCTAAATTTCCTAAAGGACACCAAGTAATTAAACCATATTTACGTACTACACCTCAACCAAATAAATAATTCGAAAATTTTATTTAATAACGCAACATTCTTGTTGAATGGCCAGAAATAGCTTGCATTACATTCATAATTTATTATATTTGGTAGTTTTGTTTCAATATTAACGCTTAAACTGGTTGTTTTATTCATATTAATACTCAATTGGTTAAATGAAATTCTGATCAAGGCGTAAAAGGTTTATTTATTTTATACAATTTTTTATTTTTTTATGGCAACCGGAAAAGTTAAATGGTTTAACACTCAAAAAGGCTTTGGATTTATTGTACAAGAAGACAATAAAGACTTATTTGTACATTTTAAAGATGTTTTAGGTGGAATCGAAAGCTTGAAAGAAAACGATACAGTAGAATTTGAAGTAGCTGAAGGCAGAAAAGGTTTACAGGCAGTAAATGTTAAGAAAGTTTAAGCAATAATATAAAGATTATTTCTTCATCACTACAAAAAGCCTTTCTATTGAGAGGCTTTTTGTGTTATATAGCTTTGTCATTCTGGCCGCAGTGAAGAATCTGAGTTAAGCGTATCTTAGCTGTTTTTCTTTGCTAATCATGAAGTAATTTGTTTTTTGGAAAGCAACTGTTGTGGTAATCGGTTCCGATAGCCCCGCCCTTTGCTTAATCCCGATTGAAATGCTGTACAAATAAAAATAAATGTTAAATCGGGATAACGCTGTCGGTCGGGTTTATTTTACCCCAGATGGTTGTACTATGGGGATCGTCATGCTGAATTTATTTCAGCAACTTTCCCGCTATTAATACTCTGAAATGAATTCAGGGTGACGTTACTAATGCTAAAGTATCTAAAGAATCTTTCTTACGGACATATTGTTAATCGAACTAGATTAATAGTACTGTATAATCATCGAACTAGATTAATAGTACTGTATAATC
>NZ_JBFTQI010000841.1:0-2402 GCF_056398925.1 Pedobacter sp. 01T416_2 | reverse complement strand
GCTAGCATGATAGATACTGAAACAAGTTCAGTATGACGGGATTTGTCCCCTAGATCCGTCACCCTGAATTCATTTCAGGGGCTTAATGATAACAAGCTAGCATGATAGATACTGAAACAAGTTCAGTATGACGGGATTTGTTCCCTCGATCGTCACCCTGCATTCATTTCAGGGGCTTAATGATAACAAGCTAGCATGATAGATACTGAAACAAGTTCAGTATGACGGGATTTGTCCCCTAGATCCGTCACCCTGAATTTATTTCAGGGTCTTAAATAATAACAAGCTAGCATGATAGATACTGAAACAAGTTCAGTATGACGGATTCGTTCCCTCGATCGTCACCCTGACCCGATAGTTATCGGGTTTATCTCAGGGTCTTAATAATGCAAAAAAAGGAGTCAAGTTTTTAAAAACTTGACTCCTTTGGTAATTGGCTATTTGTTTTTCCTAAACCCTAAACCCTAAACCCTAAACCCTTCTAAAATTCTGCATTTTTCGGGAATCTTGGGAAAGCAATTACATCGCGGATGTTGGTCATTCCGGTTACAAACAATACCAAACGTTCGAAACCTAAGCCAAAACCCGAGTGCGGAGCTGATCCAAAGCGGCGGGTATCTAAATACCACCAAAGTTCTTCCTGTGGAATGTTTAAATCTTCCATACGTTTAGTTAAACGGTCTAAGCGTTCCTCACGTTGCGATCCGCCAATCATTTCGCCAATACCAGGGAATAAGATATCCATCGCTGCAACAGTTTGTCTGCCTTCAGCATCTGGTTCATTCTGGCGCATGTAGAACGATTTAATATCAGCAGGGTAATCCGTTAAAATTACCGGTTTTTTAAAATGTTTTTCTACTAAGTAACGTTCGTGCTCACTTTGTAAATCCGCACCCCACTCATCAATCAGGTATTTAAATTGTTTCTTCTGGTTTGGTTTAGAAGATTTTAAAATCCTGATCGCCTCCGTATAGGTTAAACGCTCAAATTCGTTGGCCAGGCAGAAGTCCAATTTCTCTAACAAGCTAAATTCGCTGCGCTCGTTCTGCGGTTTTTGTTTGTCCTCTTCGGCCAAACGTGTGTTTAAGAATTCTAATTCATCCTTGCAGTTATCTAAAGCATATTTAATTACATACTTCATCATATCTTCTGCAAGCTGCATGTTATCTTCTAAATCGGCAAATGCAACTTCTGGCTCAATCATCCAGAATTCGGCCAGGTGACGTGTAGTATTTGAGTTTTCTGCCCTAAAAGTCGGGCCGAAAGTATAAATCTGTCCGAAAGCCATTGCCGCTAACTCGCCTTCTAATTGACCCGATACGGTTAAGTTGGTTGCACGGGCAAAGAAATCTTGCGAGAAATCTACTTTACCATCGTCTGTACGTGGTGTATTGTCGAAATCTAAAGTAGTTACCTTAAACATTTCGCCGGCACCTTCTGCATCACTTGCGGTAATTACAGGCGTGTGCATGTATACGAAACCACGTTCGTTGTAGAATTGGTGAATGGCAAAAGCCAAAGCATGACGAACCTTAAAAACAGCATTAAAAGTATTGGTACGGAAACGCAAGTGTGCAATCTCGCGTAAAAACTCTAAACTGTGTTTTTYTGGTTGTAATGGAAACTTTTCAGGATCACTATCACCCAAGATTTCTAGGGTTGTTGCCTTAATCTCAACGGTTTGTCCTTTACCAAGCGATTCGATCAATTTACCTGTCGCAGAAATGGCCGCACCGGTAGTTATTCTTTTTAACAGCTCATCAGGTAAATTATTAAAATCGATCACAACCTGGATATTGCTCATGCAAGACCCGTCATTTAATGCAATAAACTGATTATTACGGAAAGTTCTAACCCATCCCATAACCGTTACTTCTGTGTCAAATGCTGTCGACTTTAATAAATCTTTAATTTGCTGTCTCTTAATCATATTGTTATTTGTAAAAGGCGCAAATTTAGAAAAAAACTTTATCAGTTGGCAGTTTTTAGTATACAGTTTTCAGTTTTTTAGCGTGAGGGATTTGCTAACTGATAATTGCGGACTGTTAACTGCAAAAGCCTACTGTTGTTGTTGCTGCTGTTGTTGCTGGATGGCTTCCATATATTGTTGATAGCTGTTTTGTGTTCTTGCTGTGGTTATTGTTCCAGATGGTTTAGTATAATTCACTTCTTTTGGCTGAAAATAAGTTTCGTTATCATTAAAATCTTCATCATTATAACCAACTGATACGTTAACTTCCATAATATGCTCGAAACCACCTTTGTAAACCCCTTTTACAGGAGAGCAATCAGTAAAATTTCGACCTACTGCCAGGCGCACATGGTTTTCGTTGGCAATGCAGTTATTGGTGGGGTCTAAGCCCAGCCAGCCATACTCGGGTAAATATGCCTCGGCCCAGGCA
>NZ_JBFTQI010000840.1:0-2406 GCF_056398925.1 Pedobacter sp. 01T416_2 | reverse complement strand
GCTGAAGAGATCATTCCGCCTATCAATATCGATAATGGAAACACATAAGCATTTCTTAAAACTAATGTGGCAATAACCGAAGCAATGGCAAGGAATATAGAAACCTGAGAGGATAAAACCTTTTTACCAAGTTTCCATGCACCATAAGCTACAATACCCAGTGCAATTGGCTGGATATATTCTAAAATATCGTTAAATTTTTGTTTTTGATCCAGTAAAGCATAACTGATTGCAGCAAAGGTCATTATGGTTGCTGTAGGTAAAATCCAGATCAGGAAAGTAATAATGGCCAGTTTAAGTTTTCCAACTTTCCAGGCTATCCCAACCAGGGTTTGGGTGGATGCTGGCCCGGGGAGTACCTGTGCCAGTGCATTTAACTCTAAAAGTTCTTCCTCAGAGATAAACTTAGTGCTCTGAACAAAGTATTTAAGCAACAAAGCAAGGTGTGCTTGTGCGCCTCCAAAAGAAGTAAATGTAAAAAAGATTACGTTTCTAATAAATAACCACTGTTTTTTTGCAGCTATGGGTTTTGTTTGCATTAGCTCAAACTGAAAATTGATACCTTTTAACTGAACTAATCGTCTTCATAATCTAATCCGGCAGCGGTATTGTACGCGCCCTGTAATTCAGAAAAAGCGTGCATGTCTCTTTTGTTGCGTGCTACCTGCATTCCCTTCTGATAAATGGCTATAGCTTTCTCTTTTTGATCGTCTTTTTCAAGCAATTTCCCCAAATGGTAATAAGTGCCAACATAATCCGGGTGTTTATCGGTTAACTGAAGGTAAAAAGAATAAGCTTTTTCCTTATCATTTTGTGCGTTATACTCTGTGGCTAAGGCATATAGTATAAAAGGATCGTTAGGATCGCTTTCTAAAAATTCCAATAACTTACTTAAACGGGTTGATGACATTTTATTTCCTTGCTTTTTTAATTAAATTTGCAGAAAGACCTTATATAATAAACATATAACATATGAAATTATCATGAGCTAAAAATTTCGGCTTGCGATAGCTTCATAGCAATAAAAACCACTATTAACATATGAAAATATTAGTTTGTATCAGTAATGTGCCAGACACAACGACAAAAATAACTTTTACTAATGATAATACCGAATTCAATACGTCAGGAGTGCAATATATTGTTAATCCATACGATGAAATCGCTTTATCAAGGGCAATTGAGCTAACCGAAGGTGGTAAAGGAACGGTAACGGTTATTAATGTAGGCGAAGCAGGCAACGATCCAACCATTAGAAAAGCGCTTGCAATTGGTGCAGATGATGCGGTTAGGGTTAATGCGGCACCGAGAGATGCCTATTTTGTGGCTAAACAGATTGCGGAATATGCAAAAGATAAAGATTTCAATATTATTCTAACCGGTCGCGAGTCTATCGATTATAATGGTAATCAGGTTGCTGCTATGGTTGGTGAGTTTTTAGATATCCCTTCAGTATCTATTATCAAAAAATTAGATGTTGACGGTGATACAGCAACGATTGAAAGAGAAATTGAAGGTGGTAAAGAAGTTTTAACCGTTTCTGGTAAGTTTGTTGCAAGTTGTGCTGAAGGTGTGGCAGAACCGAAAATACCGAATATGCGTGGTATCATGAGTGCCAGAACAAAACCATTGGTTGTAGTAGATGCAGTTGCTATTGAAGAAGTAACCAAGGTTACGAAATATGAAACTCCTGCCCCGCGCGGAACGGTTAAGTTAATTCCTGCCGACCAAACAGAATCGTTAATCGGTTTACTTCACAGCGAAGCTAAAGTAATCTAAGTTTTCAGTCACAATAAATCAAATCGTTTACACCATCCTGTTAAGGATAAAGAAATAAATATATGTCAGTATTAGTATATGTAGAACAAGCTGAGGGGAAATTTAAGAAATCTGTATTTGAAGCCGTATCTTATGCCAAAGCCATTGCCGATCAACAATCAACTAATTTAACCGCAATTTCTATTGGCGATGTAGCCGACAGCGAATTAAAGGAATTAGGTAAATACGGTGCATCAAAAGTACTAAACGTAAGTGCCGATCAATTAAAAACCTTTGTAAATCAAGCCTATGCAAGTGTTATTGCTGCAGCTGCAGAAAAAGAAGGTGCCGACATTGTAGTTTTATCTAACTCTTTCTCTGGTAAAGGTTTAGCGCCACGTATTGCAGTAAAACTTAAAGCAGGTTTAGCTGATGGTGCAGTAGAATTACCGAGTACTGATGGTAAATTTTCGGTTAAGAAAACGGCTTTCTCTGGTAAAGCCTTCGCGATTACCGAATTAACATCGGCCAATAAAGTAATTGCTTTAAATCCAAATGCTTTTGGCGTTAAAGAAAATGCTACAGATGCGGCAATAGAGGCCTTTACTGCTGATGTTAAACAATCAGACTTAGGAACTGTTATTAAAG
>NZ_JBFTQI010000839.1:0-2407 GCF_056398925.1 Pedobacter sp. 01T416_2 | reverse complement strand
GTTTACAAACAGAGCAACGTTCCTTCCATTATTTCGCAAGGGGAAGCGGATGACCTTCTAACTGGTCTGAAGGCCAACCTAATTAAAGAAACTACTGAGAACGGGCAGCAAAAGAAATTGATGGTGGAATACGACTGGGACACCCGTGAATTTATTGTTTCAGACACATCTAGGCTGAGGGTGCCAGAAATGATTAACGGTATGCCCCTTACGCCCTATCAGAAGGAACGTTTTGGTAGCGGAAGGCAGATTGAAATGCCGGATGGGACCACCTTTCAGGCCAGTAGCACGACTCCGGATGGAATCCGTTCCAATAGGTTGGCGCTTGTCGTCTCTCTTTTGATGGACGGTGGAATATCCTACCTTCTGCTAACAGGTCTGAAAGCCATGGTTGGCGATCGGGGACTGTTGCCGCAGAAAGATGAGCGGAATGAAAATTATCACAAAGCGCTTCAGGCAGCGGCAGCACAGAAGTCTACCGTCAAGGACGCTGAAGAAAAAAACTCATCCATATCCAATAATAACGAGTATTCGCGTGGATATGGCAGATCAGGAGTGTCGAGATAATCCTGTTCAAAAAAAATAATCAAATGAATTTTAACCTTAATTTTTTCAATTATGAATGAGAATAATTTAGAGTACTTACAAAATACATTAAAGTACTTAGGCTTTGGGGATTCCCTAAACGCAGATCTAAAGGAGTCAATTTCGCATGCCCCCGAGGGCTTTAAAATCCAGTCTCCCACTAAGGAGATGCCAGATCCGGCTAAAAGATATGAGGCCGGTTTTGGTGATAAGATGACATACTTACTTAGCTTTTCAAAAAGTAAGGAAACCGACATGTATTTTTTTAATAGTTATGAGGCGACATTGAAAAGAGCTGACACGAAGGATCTTATTTCGCAGACCTTTTATATCAACAAAGGAAAAGGGGTGACCGCTAAAGAAAGTTACAATCTGCTTTCGGGTCGTGCGGTAAATAAGGATGTTGTGTTGAAAAGCGGAGAAAAAGCAAATCTTTGGCTTAAGCTGGATTTCGCCGAACATACTCCAGAGAAAGGTTTCAAAATTGACCCTTATGGCAAAAATTATGGCTTTAGTCTTAAAGAAACAGTAGATAAATTTAATATACTGAATATGGAGAAGCCGGGATTTAAGGATCAGTTGCTTAAAAGCCTTGAACGTGGAAATCTTCACGAGGTGTCGTTTATGAAGAATGGAAAGGAAACAACTGGTTTTGTTACAGCTAATCCCCATTTTAAAACGCTGGATTTTTATAACAACGATTTAAGCGAGGTTTATAGTAAAGCAATAGACAGGCATGATACGCTGGAAAAAAAAGAGGTGGATAAAGTGCCGGAAATGGTCATGGAACAAGAACCGGCTTCCAGGGAGAAAAAAGGAATTTCAAGATAGTTTGTAGGCAATCAGTGCATATGTATAGGGGACTTTTAGTCCCCTGTTTTGTCATGCCTGAATTTTTTAACAACATAGATAAATAGGTTATGGGTGTGGAAGTATTAACTAAAGAAGATTTGGTGGATTTTGGTAACGGCTTACTGGAAGAGATCAGAAAAATTGTCAAAATTGATCCGGCAGTGAAAAAGAAGTTTTTGAAAGGCTATGAAGTGAGGAAGATTTTAGGGATATCCCAGGGAACCTTACAAAATTTAAGGATCAATGGAACGCTGTCTTTTTCAAAGATCGGCAGTATTTATTACTATGATTCCAAAGTAGTGGATGATCTGCTGGAGGGAAAAATCGGAGTGGCTGGAAAACAAAGATTATGGAGGTAAGGATAATGGGTGCCGGAAAAGATAAAAGACTGAAGGAAATTTTAACGGCTATCCATTCAGATATTCACATTACTACTACAGATATCGCTTTATTGCACGCTTTGATTACGTTTTATATTCAGGCTGATCAGGAAGGTTTTTTTCAGATTTCCCGCAGTGGACTCATGAGAATCAGCAAGATTTTATCTACCCGCACTTATCACAAGAGTATTAAAARACTAATCAGACTTGGTTACATTTTATATGAGCCTTCCTACCATCCAGAGTTTGGAAGCAGGGTTTCTTGGGGTAAAATGGGGGGATTTAAAAGTTAACTTACCGATTTCATTTTTCCGGTATACATCTCTATAAGGCTAAGAGCCTTAGCACCTACGGGAACTTTGTGTAGTGTATGTTGCTGGAAATTAAACTTTTCAATAAATATTGCTGTATTTCCTTTTATCTTAAGAAAGCCCTGCTCAAAGTAGTATTCTGCTACTTCATTTTCAGCGTCTCGGTTCCTAAGCCAAAAGCGGATAAATTCTCCGGTTTTGCAGTCATAGTACAGCCAATGATTATCAAGCTCTTCTTGATTGGAGAGCTCAATGATGAACATAGCATCATTTTCATAA
>NZ_JBFTQI010000838.1:0-2408 GCF_056398925.1 Pedobacter sp. 01T416_2 | reverse complement strand
GTTTCGAGTTCATAGAGTTTGTTTTCGGCTATTGGGTTTTTATCAAGAATGCAAACAGTAGCGCCAGCTTTTGAATAAGCCTTTGCACATTCCCAGCCAATGCCATCGGCACCTCCTGTTAGTACAATAATTTTATGATGAAGCATGTTAGTTATTTGGTTAGCATTTGTAATAGCTAATTTATTAAGGAAAAAAGAGATTAACTGAGGTATAATTCGCTAATAATGATGTTATATTAGCTGTTTTTCTTAAATTATTTACGTTATTTGGTAATTTAAGATGTAAATGGTAAATTAGTTTTTCATAACCAAATAGGCATCATAACTAATGGTAAAGAAATAGTCTATATCAAATGAAACCGATTTTTGCCAAAATACTTAACGGAAAAGTAAATGATGTTTACGGCATAAAGATTGTAAACGCACCTTACTTTTCTACCGAATTCCATTTTCACGAAGAATGCCAGCTCACCTATAACGTTGAGAGTGAAGGGCGCCGCATGATCGGTGATAGTATTGAAGATTTTAATAACGAGGACATGATTTTTGTAGGCGCTAATTTGCCTCATGTATGGCACAATAGCCAGCAATATTTTAGCAATTCGACACCAAATATCCATGCACATTCGATTTCGCTTTTTCTCCATCCCGAAAAAATACTGGATATTTTTCATGAGCCAGAAAATATCCAGAAGCTTAAAAATTTTTTCCAACTGGCTAAACGTGGAATGAAATTCAACTTTTCGGCCAGAAAGGAAATAAAACCTTTGTTGTTAAAAATTGCTCAGGCAACAGAAGAAATAACGCGTTTAATAGGGGTGCTCGAAATTTTAAACCTGCTTTGTCAAAATAAAGATTATGCGTTACTGGCGAGCCCGGGTTATACCAATAACTATCAGTTAAAAGATAATGATAGGATGGACAAAATTTTGAAATACGTTTTTGATAATTTTAATAAAGAGATATTGTTGGTAGATGCTGCCGAGATGACCAATATGAATAAACAGGCTTTTTGCAGATATTTTAAGAACCGTACACAGAAAACTTTTGTCACTTTTGTTARTGAAGTAAGAATTGGGCATGCCTGTAAATTAATTGCCGAAAGTGATCACCAGATAAGTGAAATGGCCTATATATGTGGTTTTAACAGTCTTTCTAACTTTAACAAATTTTTTAAGCTCGCAAAAGGCGTTACTCCAAAAGAATATAAAAAAATGTTGTTTGCAGATTGATGAGGTAAAAATTTACTGAATGAAGAATGTTCTTTTAAAAGACTTCCTTTAAACAGACTAATCTTTACTAAATCCTATATTTGCAACATGCAAAAGTCCTTTATCGATCAAATGGGCAGGGAAATTTTCATCAATTTTCCACCTAAACGGATTATTTCTGTCGTGCCCTCACAAACAGAATTGTTATTTGATTTGGGATTGGATAAGGAAATTATCGGATTGACCAAATTTTGTATCCATCCGATAGAAAAATTTGCAGAAAGAACCAAGGTTGGTGGAACAAAAAAGCTTAACATCGATTTAATCAAAGATTTAAAACCCGATTTGATTATTGGCAACAAAGAAGAGAATACGCAAAGTGATATAGAGGAGCTCGCAGCAGATTTTCCTGTTTGGATGAGCGATATTTTCACTTTGGATGACGCGATGAAAACCATTGGACAGATAGGGGAACTTGTGGATCGTGAGCCAGAAGCTAGTTATCTTAACCATTTAATTTCTGCTGGATTTAATGATCTGAAAACACTTGCACTTCAACAGCATATTGATAAAAAGGTTGCCTATCTTATTTGGCGCAAGCCCTACATGGCTGCTGGAAAAAATACCTTTATTGATGATATTCTGCTGATTAATGGTATGACGAATGTGATTACGCAAGAACGTTATCCGTTGGTTACACTAGAGGAACTGAAAACTTTAAATTGCGAACTGATCCTACTGTCGTCCGAGCCTTATCCTTTTGGAGAAAAACACATTGAAGAAATACAAGCGGCCATTCCTGAAGCAAAAATTATACTGGTAGACGGAGAAATGTTTAGCTGGTATGGAAGCAGATTGGTTAAAGCCGTGCAATACTTTTTTGAGTTTCAGAAGCAAATTATTAGCTTTTAAAGGCAAATTTTCATAATTTGTAGCATACCGTTAAGTTATCCCGTTATCATACCATTACAATAAAAAATCATAATCCGATGAAAAAAGTATTAATACTATCCCTATTCGTGGCTGTAATTTCCAGTTGCAGTTCAATGAAAAACGGAGGAAACTCAACTACAGTTACTGTAAGTGGAACAATTGAAAAATTAGGCATGACTACGTTTCAGTACGGTACACATTTATTAAAGTGGAACAATTGAAAAATTAGGCATGACTACGTTTCAGTACGGTACACATTTATTAA
>NZ_JBFTQI010000837.1:0-2410 GCF_056398925.1 Pedobacter sp. 01T416_2 | reverse complement strand
TCCTAGAGATATTAGACAGTGTATATGTTCGGTATATCCATTAATTGCCTGTAGAAAAATAGATTTTTCTCTACAATTTTCCATAATGTGCTTTTGAACTTTATAGCGGATGTTTTTTGTTAAATAGGGATGTCGGTTTTTGGTTGAGAACACTAGGTGAACCCAAATTCTTACATACGACATAATTGATGGTTTGATTAGTCTAATATAGGGAATTTTAGCAGTCTGTTAAAACAGACTGCTAAGAAATGTAAATTGCCTACAGCAGGACATATAGGCATTTGTTATTCATTGCGATTGGCTTCAGACAATTGCAACTAAATCTACTTCCCAAATAAAGTTTTATAAATAGAATATTTGTAATTATCCTCAATGGCACTGGCAACGAAATAAGGTGCTTCGAAAAGTTCGGTTAACTTTTTTCTTAACTCAGCTAGAAATTCCGGTTTAATTTCTTCCAAATAAGCTCCAGATAGGTTTTGCCTGCCCGACTTAAACCAAACGCCATCTACGCTCATTGTTTTTACTACATACAGGTTGGGTTCTACAAAAGTTCTGCCCGAAAATTGCTCATAAGCATACGTATACAAAAGCGTTTGGATTAAAGCTTTGTTGATATGTTTRCCATCAGAATTGAATAATTCCGGGATGTCTTTAAAGGTTAACTTATCACTTCCTGTTTTGTAATCAATAATTTTAGTTACCCCATCTTTTACATCAACGCGGTCTATAAAACCAAATATTTTAACGCTGGCTTCTCTTCCTTTAAGCGGGAAACTGATTTCGGCTTCTACTTTTTGCTCTAGGCTAATGATCGTAAATGGCGTTTGTGCTTCATCCTGATTTAAAATGATGTTTACATAGGCATCAACAATCGATAAAATTACCTTTTGCATACCCTTATATTCCATCACTGTATCGGGATTTTTAAACATCACGGCATTAAAACCTTTTTGTATCAAAGTGGGAATCTGTTTCCGTTTCTCTTTAATCCGCTCTGCAGTAATTTCAGCCGACCTTAAATCCTCGTAAAAATACTCCATCACTTTGTGTAAAATCGAACCTATTTCGTTGGCTTCTACTACAGCGCTTACTTCTTTAGGCTCTTTAATGCCTGCAATGTAATTGAAAAAGAAATCTATCGGGTTAGAGATATACTGGGTAAGTGCCGATGGCGAAAGTACCTTCTTTTTATCGAGGTATTTCTGAAGTGTTTCCTGGATAAAGGCATTATTGGTTTTCTCGATCTTTACTTCCTTAAAAGGCTCGGTTTTTACCTCCAGATTAAGCTCATTATATGCAAAATCGAAACCGCTTTCGTATTCAAGCTGCTTTAAGATTCTGCTGGCTTCGCCTGAAGTAGACTCGTCGGTTAAGCTATTATAGACAAAATTGATATTCTTTGCTCTTTGTAATAGACGGTATACCATATAAGAGGAAATGGCATCAAGATTTTCAAGAACCGGAAGGCCGTAAACACGACGTATAGAATCGGGAATAAAACTATTACCAATGGATGATTTTGGAATAATGCCTTCGTTGAAGCCCAAAATTACCACTTTATCGAAATTTAAGTTTCGGGTTTCGAGTAATCCCATTACTTGTATCCCATTCAGCGGATCGCCTGAAAGTGGTACCGCAATGGCCTGCAGCGATTTTTGAACAAGGTAAATTACAAAAGGGATTTCCTCTTTACCGATGTGGTTGCTAAAAGTATCGTGTAGCCTATTTAATTCCTGAATGGTTTTTACAAACAGTTCTGCATCGATTTTTTTTAATGTTTTCGCATTCGATAATCTTGTTAACACATAATCCAATACATCGAGTAAATTGGTTACTACATGCTGCGGATCGTCGATTTTTTTATAAAAAGTTTCAAACAGCCCACTTTGGCGTAATAAGCGTTTATGGTCGATCTCCACTTGGTTTTCTTCCAATAATGCGGTTAAAATTTTATCCCGCATTCTTTGGGTAAGGCCTGTTAACGGATGGGTTAAAAAAGCTTCTACATTTTTGTAGCTTACTTTATCCCGCTGTAAAACCTCCAACTGACTGCCCAACCATAAATCGACCAAACCAAAAATGCTTGAGGTTGACAGCGCAAAACCCATCGTTACATTAAGATCGATTTCTTTTCCGTTAAATGTAGTTGGAATCGTCTGTAAAGTTGGGATCAACAGACTCTCATCTGCCAAAACCACCACTGTTTTGCCAATAATTTCAGTAGCTGTATAATCTTCTTCTAAAATATTATTCAGGATTTTGGCCTGTGCGGATTGCCCCTGAACTTTGAAAACCTTCACATGGTGTTCTGCAGATTTCATTAAACTTTCGTGGTCGGCAAATACATTTTTTAAACCCAGTTGGTTCATGTTTTTGCGTAAAAACAAACCTGCTTCCTGCGATATAT
>NZ_JBFTQI010000836.1:0-2414 GCF_056398925.1 Pedobacter sp. 01T416_2 | reverse complement strand
GTTTAAAACACATTAGTGCTCCCAATCTCACATTTTGCTTAATGAACAAATACGACTATGAAATCTCATGTGTAGCGCTGCTATAGGCCTGTAGCGGACCGATTGAGAAATCGTAACTATAGCCGGCCCCTAGTTTCTCAGATGGAAAAACCTGTATTGCCGCTACGGCCAAGTTCCTGGGTGTAAGATCACGCTACAAATAGCTTTTATCATACAGCTTTACTCCTGTGCGGTACGAACCGCCTACCCAGATAAAATTTTTGATCATCAAAAATGCATTCAGTTCCAAACTTGTGCGCCTCCGCAGTCATCTTTTAACAGAAAAGAAGGTTTAGCCTGAAAATCTTCCAAAAGCGGAAACAAGACCCCGGCGGTAAGGTAATAATGCGGTTCTGGCTGTATAAAGCTGTTTGTTCAGCAGTATTATTTCCTTTTCACTAAAGGACTTAAGACCTGTTAAAATGTTAAACCTCTTACTTTAAAAACAAGAAAATAATATAGAATTAAATTTTAGCCCTAATTCTACTCAATGTTTCGAGCCTGATGGCTAAAAAAGAAGCAATGTATTTTAAAGAAACCCGGTTAATTAAATCAGGAAATGAGAGCAAAAACCGTTTGTATCTTTTTTCGGCTGACGAAATCCGGCACAGGTAAGCACGTTCCTCTGCCGAGCGGTAATATAATTCCATCATCTTTCTGCCAACAATATTGGCTTCAGGAAAATTTTCGTAAAGATATTCTGATAATACATGCGGGATAGCAACTAAATCTACATCTTCCAATGCCTGTAAATACTCATCCGAATCGCCATCTATCCACAAATTACGTATGGTACCTACAATTTCATTCTCTTTGGCAATCCATGTGGTAATCTCGTTGTCCCCATCCTTAATAAACCCCCTAACTACACCTTTAATAATTAAAAAAAGGAATTTGTTACGGTCTACAGGTGAAACAAGGTATTTATTTTTTTTGAAGCTGATCGGAAAGGTATGCTGGTTAATCCGCTTTTCTATTTCATCATTAAGCGGATGGAATTTCTTAAAAATTGAGACTAGAGGAGAAAAATTATTATATTTCTTCCACCTATCTTCATCAGATAAATTAACTGCGATCATAGCGAAACATTGGGATAGACATAATCCTACTAAACCGAAGCAGGATCACTACGTAAGTATAGGAAGATTGAATTGAAAAAAGAACTTTTTTTTGACTTTTCTCAATTCTCAAACTTTAAAGCAATTTTTCTACACCTAGTCCAAATAATGCAAAATCATACTTCACCGGATCTGAGGGATCGAACTGCTTCAAATTGTCGGTTAATTCAATTGCAGTTAACCAATCGGTCTGCTTTCTATTAATCAGTCCAAGCAAGCGTCCTACCCGATCAACATGCACATCGCAGGGACAGATTAGATCTTTTGGCTGAAGTGTATTCCAGATACCAAAATCAACACCTTTTTGATCTATCCTAACCATCCACCGCAAAAACATATTTAAACGTTTACAGGTAGATTTTTGCTTTGGAGAGGAGATATGTTTCTTCGTGCGGTGAGGAAAATCTTCTAAGGAGAAAAAATACTGCCTGAAATGGTTCAATGCCTGCTCTATCGAGAAGTTAAGCTCAGCAGCATAACACACTTCCGAGGCATATGTTATCTCCGGTTTTATAGATGAAACTTCTAAATAATCAGTCCGAAAAACATCTTGCCTTGGCACAAATGCCTGCTCTAAGCTATCGAAGTTTTGATAATGCTGCTTAAAAAACGAAATAAAATAAAGTAAGTCGGTATCATTGAATGTGCGGTGTTTAAAGTTCAGCAGACGTTTTAAATCGTTATCGGTATGATTGACAACAAAATCGTAAGGCGCATTATCCATATGGCCCAGCAGTTCCCTACATTTATTAATAATTGTTTTCCGCTGGCCCCAGGCTAAAACCGCAGCAAAAAAGCCGGCAATTTCTATATCCTGTTTTTTTTCGAAAAGATGCGGAATACAAACTGGATCGTTTGCTATAAAATTTGGCTGATTGTATTGTTCAACCTTACTATCAAGGAAATTTTTTAGCTCTAAAAACTGCATATATGTGATGATTAAACGAAAATAGCATTACCATCTATCAGATTGTCATGCTGAGGGTACGAAGCATCTGCAACCGATGAAAAAGATGCTTCGTGCCTATCGTTGAAGTTTTTTTTAATACACTGGTAATTAGCGATTATATATTCCAYCCAGCTAAGCCATAGCACTGTGTCCTCGTTCCACTCAAATCCGGCCTAATAAATTTTTCGGGCTCCACTGACCTAGCCTTCCCACTAACTTCGAAAGAAAAATTTTCAGCCGGTGTTTTTTGTTTCTTTTTGACACCAAAAAGAAAGAGCCCTCTGGCGGCGGTGAGCCGAGGCAAGGAT
>NZ_JBFTQI010000835.1:0-2427 GCF_056398925.1 Pedobacter sp. 01T416_2 | reverse complement strand
GTGCAACCATTACGATGGCTAATGCAATCCACGAAATCCAAACTGTTCTTGCTGGTTTTTCTATATTGGCCTGGTGTTCTTCATTAACCGTGTAAATACTTGGTGATCTATCCAATAAAGAAATCAAAATCGCAATGATCATTAATCCTGCGAAAATGAAAAACGAAAGCATCAGATAATGCGGCCAGAAAGTGTATTTATCCGATGGTAAAATCCATAAATAAGTTACACCAACGCCCAAGCTTAAAATGGAGCCGATTGAAAGTGTAAAATTCACCGCTTTTCTTGTGGTTCTTTTCCAGAAAACAGTGAGTAAAAACACCACCGATAATGGCGGTGCAATAAAGCCCAAAACCGATTGAAAAACATCGAATAAATTCAATCCTTTAATATTGTCAATGGCCAAAACCACTATAACCGCGAAAATACATCCCGCAACAACTGCCCATCGGCCAATGCGGATGATCTGTTTATTACTCGCCTGTGGGTTGATTTTCTTTACATAAATATCCATCGTAAAAACGGTACTTAATGAATTTAAAGAAGATCCGATGGTACCCACCAAAACCGCAATCAGCACAACGATTACCAAGCCATTCATGCCAGGCGGGAATAAATTGGTTACCATGGTCATATAAGCTTCGTTCGGATCTTTTAATCCAGGAAATAACACATAACAAAGGATTCCTGTTCCAATAAATAATGGTAAGGAAAGGATTTTTAGCCAGCCAATAAAACTCACGCCCAATTGCCCTTGTTTTAAGTTCTTAGCACCCAGAACAGATTGAACCATCGATTGATCGGTACAGAAAAAGGCCACAGCTGCAACCGGATACCCCAACAAAATGGCGTACCATGGATATTTTGGATCGCTGGCGGGTTGGATTAAATTCCAGAAATGATGCGGTGTTTTTTGATATAAAGCAGAAAGTCCACCAACTTTATTCAGTCCCAAAAGCATGAGCGATAATGAAACGGCGATCAATAAAATCATTTGGAAAACATTTACTTTGGCAATGGCTTTTAAACCGCCGAAAAAGGTAAACAGTCCGGCAAAAGCGACCAATACGGTAACCGATTGCCACATCGGTATGCCCAAAATCTGGCGGACCAAAAAACCTCCGGCAAACAAACCGAGCGATAACCACGAAATTAAAATCTTAACCAGTGCATACCAGGCGAGGATGTTTTGTGTAGAATCGCCATAACGGTTGCCCATAAACTCGGGCATGGTACTCACTTTGGCGGCAAGGTATTTTGGAGCGAAAACGATGGCCAGTAAGAATAAAAAGATAAAGGCATACCAATCGAAATTAACGGCTACGATACCGGTGCTATAGCCAATACTTGCGAAAGCCAATAACATCGACGGACCTACATTGGTGCCCCACATGTTAAAGCCGATGCTACTCCAGTTTAATGATTTATTGGCCAAAAATAAGGTCTCATCATCGTTCTTCTTTTTAGAAAAACTGGCCCGATAACCAATGAAGATCAGGATGATGAGGTAAGCAATTACGATAAAGTAATCTAAACTGGTTAATCGTTCTACAATGTTTCCCATTAGGTTTATTTTGGTTAGTTATTTAGTTTTGCCACGGAATCACAGAATTCACGGAGTCCTGACGACCATTTTTATAGTTACGTCATGCTGAATTTATTTCAGCATCTATTTTACTGGACAGATTGCTTCGTGCCTCGCAATTACTGGTTCGTGAGACACAAACCATGGCGCATTATGTTCCGTGTTTTCTGTGTCTCCGTGGCAAACAATTACAATCCTATCGATTCCCTTGTAATGTGATTTGCTTTCAAAATTTCATCAACTTTTACTGGCAAACCGGTTTCTAAAGATTGATCCATTGCTTGTAATAGTGCCACAGTCCCGATGCCTTCTTTTAAATCAGGGTATGCGGTAAAATTATTGTTGATGCTATCTGCAAAATATTCTAAATAATTCTGGTATTCTCCGGCGTGATGGCTTTGCCCTTCGAAACGGAAATAGTGCTTTAAAGTAGAATCGCCCCAGGTGATGATCTTTTCTTCGCCGGTTTTGGTTGTAACAGAATATCGTAGTTCATGGTAATCGGCCTGGCTAGCGCCTTCTGTTCCTCGCAGGATACAGCTCATGCCACTATCGCGACTTGCAGGCTGTGTTGGACCAGTGTAAGCACCGCTAACCCGCGCAATTCTGCCATCTTTTGCTTTAAAAATAAAGTGCATGGTATCCTGATTTTTCAGTCCGGCTTTTAAACCGTTGCTACTCAACATGCCATAACCCACTCAACATGGCATATCTGGCATGTACCACCTGATGAAATCAACAGGGTGACTTAAACCGCCATACAACCATTTAAATGATTGTTTTAACGACCAGCCTTTTTCCAAAAACCAGCGATGATCGGCATAACCAGCGATGATCGGCAT
>NZ_JBFTQI010000834.1:0-2428 GCF_056398925.1 Pedobacter sp. 01T416_2 | reverse complement strand
GTTCATCCGTGTTTCAACCTCTTTGCAGGTTAGGCCAACATCAACCAAAATTGCTTCATTATCGTTACCCACATAGTAACAATTGCCATTACTGCCCGAATTAATTGATGTAAAATATAGTGCCATTTTTCAGCCTGCAAGATAAGGCTTATTTGGCGAAGGAAAAAGGAAAACTATACTCTTGCGCCATTGTGTTCTACCAAACGCGAAAGGAGGGGTAGAAAAGCCTGAATCAAGTTGATTTCTTCTGAGGAGAAGATTTTTTCCATGGTTTGTGCCAGCCATTCTTCTTTTATTTTTCTGCTGGCAATAATGTGTTTTTCGCCAAGCTTGGTTAAGCCGATAAAAACCTTTCGTTTATCCTCATTGCTTGGAAAGCGTTCCACACATTTGGCATCGAACAAGCGGTTGATGATCTGTGAAATAGCTTGTTTTGACACCCTTTCCATATCTGCCAGCTCTGTAGATAACATTTTGCCATGTTGTTCGAGCAGCGACATCGTTAACAGTTCGGCATTGCTAAAGTCTGAACTTACGTTCTGTTTGCGTAGCTGCCTGGTTAAGCGGGTAACTGTGTTTCTTAGTTTTGCGGCAATATCTTGTGTTTGAGTAGGCATCTTAATGGTAAATAAACTTTACAAATATAAGCTTTTAATTTTGTAGATAAACTAATATGGGTCTTTGTTTTGTTTGAATTGTGATTCTGACGTGATAAAACTTTCTGTTTTTGGTTTTTTGATCTGATTTTAGTTTTGTACTTTTGTAAAGTTACTTTACTATTTTAAACATGAGTATTTTTCGTTCGCTAAGGCACTATAATTACAGGTTATTTTTTACAGGTCAGGCTATTTCATTAATCGGCACATGGATGCAGCGTGTAGCCATCAGTTGGTTGGTATATCGTTTAACAGGATCGGCTTTTTTGCTGGGACTGATTACTTTTTTGAGTTTAATCCCTTCACTGGTACTTGCACCGTATGCTGGGAGCTATGTAGATAGACATAATAAGTATAAGATATTGGTGATTACCCAGGTGATCCTGATGCTGCAGGCAGGTGCCCTGGCTTTGATGATCTGGTTTAAAGTATACGATATGTTCTGGATTGCAGCACTTTCACTGGTTCAGGGCTTGGTAAATGCTTTTGATGTTACTGCCCGTCAATCTTTAATGGTAAATTTAATTGATGATAAAGAAGATTTACCAAATGCCATTGCGCTTAATTCTTCCATGTTTAATGCCGCCAGGCTAATCGGCCCGGCGTTGGCAGGGGTAATTTTGAGTACTTTAGGTGAAGATATCTGTTTCCTGATCAATTTTGTGAGCTTTATTGCTGTACTGGGTTGTATGGTGATGATGAAGCTTAAACTCACCGTACATCAAAAATCGAAAGAAAATATCTGGATCGACCTGAAAAAAGGTTACGATTATCTTAAATCATCGCCAGATTTGGCATCCATGGTATTGATGATGGCTGCATCGAGTTTATTGGTAATTCCTTTCACAACTTTATTGCCTGTTTTTGCCAAAGATATTTTTAATGGAAATGCCACAACATTTGGCTGGTTTGAAAGCGCAGCAGGATTTGGTGCATTCTTCGGTGCCATTTATATGGCTACATTAAAAGTGAAGCAAAACCTGCAGAAAATTGTAATGATGTCGGGTATTTTGCTGGCCATTTCGGTTGTAGCGCTGGCTATATCACCATCGCTTGTTCTGGCTTTAATCTGTACCGGTTTAGCTGCTTTGGGTTTGATGGCTCAAACCTCATCTATCAATACTTATCTGCAGACTCATGCCGATGATGTAATGAGGGGAAGGACTTTAAGTTATTATATTATGGCTTACCAGGGCGTATTGCCAATCGGCAGTTTATTGATGGGGTATTTAGCGCATCTTTTTGGTACGCAGACTGTAGTTGCTTTTGAAGGTGTTGCGGGTTTGTTGATTGTAGCTGCGTTTGTGTACAATGAAAAGCACAGGAATCAATTGAACAGTAGTGCAATGTCGTTAAATTAATATGTCATCTGGAATTTTTTAATTTGGGTACGAGTGGTCGTCGAGGTTGTATCATAAAGGCGATTTCAGCCCAGAAGCTGTCATGTTGAGCCTGTCGAAACACCTCAAAGAGTATTTAAACAGGTCCTTCGACAAGCTCAGGATGACAAATTTATATTTATGATACACCCTCCTTAATAGATAGATAAAGATGCTGATCCCGAACATTCGGGACAGCATGACGATCGAGTAGATACAACATTGTGCACAAAACGCTAGACGCCATGCGCCAAACGTTTACCCGTGCACAATCAGCTTACAATCCACAATTACTTTCTGGTAATTATGAATATCAATTTCTTTGCTAATCAATTGTATCAATAGTTTAATTGCGTTTTCACCTACTGATTCGGGGTTTTCTTCAATAGAGGC
>NZ_JBFTQI010000833.1:0-2431 GCF_056398925.1 Pedobacter sp. 01T416_2 | reverse complement strand
GGAAGAGGATCCAATGGTCCCCTAGCCAGGATTGTAGAAATTGGTGGCCGTTTTATTATAGCAGGTGGCTTTACCGGATTTAACCAACGTACCGAAAATATCAGCAACATTACCAGTTTGTTCACCAGCGGCGCAATTGACACTATAAAAATTCAAACAAAAAGGAAGCCAACACTCACCGATACCGTTACGCAGAAATGGTTTCCGAGGTTTAACGGTGGTACAAATGGTTTTATTAACCGTGTATACCCGCACCAGGGAAAAATTTTAGCAACCGGTGATTTTAGGTATTATGTAAAAAGAACTTACGATAAGTTTAATTACGATTTATCAAGGGATACTGTAATATTGGACAGTACAGAAATCCGACAGATTTTGCGCTTTAATTTAGATGGTAGTCTCGATAAAACATTCCGTTTTAACACCGCTACCAATAAAGGAAAAGAAAGTGCAAATGGACGTGTAGACACTTACATGCATACTGATGCAGAAAAGTTAGAAAAACTGGTTGTGTTTGGTAATTTTACCACATTCGACGGTCAGCCGGCCAATCGCATTATTAGGCTAAATCCTGACGGAAGCGTCGATCCAACTTTTACGCCAGGTTCGGGGACAGATAATGTGATTTCATCATGTACTTATAACACCACTACAAAAAAATACGTAATTACAGGAAACTTTACGCAATACAATGGCAAATCTGCGCTCGGTGTAGCTGTTTTAAATGATAATGGCACTTTAGATGAAACATTTGTTTCCAAATCATTTGAAAGTGGCATACCAGGTTTTGCTAAACAGCTTAATAATGGGTTAATTGTAGTAAGCGGCTATTTTATTAAATATAATGGCATCACCAGAAATGGTTTTATGGTTTTAACGCCAACAGGATCATTGGCAAAAGGATACAATTCTACAGGTCCTTTTAATGGTAGCCTATCTGATGTAATCGAAACCAAATCGGCAGATGGTAAAAAAGCACTATTGTTAATCGGCGACTTTAACCGTTTTGATAATTTACCATTATACAACATTATTAGAGTAACTATCGAATAAGAGATTAAGCTAACCAGGATATAAATTAAGATGAGTATGATTAAAAAATATAAATTATTGATTGGCTTAGTCGCAACAATAATTACCACGGCCATATTTTCTTGTAATAAAGAATTCGAAAGAACAATTGGAGATAAGAATGCCAGCGACACAACAACTGTTAAATACGGTAACCGTAAGGTACTTTATTTAGTTGTTGATGGAGCAAGGGGGCAATCGGTTTTAGATGCGAATACACCAAATATCGATGCGATTTTACCGCACGCTATCTACTCATGGGTAGGTTTAAGTGATCCCGAGGCAACCGCAAATGCAACCAATTGGGCAAACATGTTAACCGGCGTTAAAAAGGAGAAACATAAAGTTACCACTGATGCATTAACGAATAACAATCTGCAGAATTACCCAATTATCTTCAACAGGATCAAAGAGGCAAGTGCAAAATCGAAAATTGTTACCTATACCTCATCGGCGGTTTTTAAATCATTAAATACAGGAGCTGATGTGAGTAGCCTGGTGGCAGATGATGATGCTGTTAAAGCTGGATTGATAAGCAATTTAACAAGTGATACTTCAACGGTTGTTGTAGGCCATTTTACAGGGGTTAATGCGGCAGGTGCAGCCTCTGGATATGATGTTTCTTTTCCGGCCTATAAAGCAGCTATCGAAAAATTCGATACTTCTGTAGGTGAAATCCTCGCGGCACTCAAAAAACGTCCTAATTATAACAATGAGCAATGGCTTGTTGTTATTGCATCAAGTGCAGGTGGGCAATATACCTTACCCTCAAATGCCGATGACCAAACTATTTTTAGCCAGCCAAAAGTAAATTCATTTGTAATTTATTATGCGCCAACCTACAACAAACGAATTTTAACAAAGCCATTTACAGGTAACAGGTATTTAGGCAAAACAATCCGTTTTAAAGGGGAAGATGTGAGGGCACAGGTTGATGCTGCTGACGCAAATGTTTACAATATAGATGACACGACAAAAGTGACCATAGAACTTAAGGTTAAAAAGAACGAAGACAAATTTTTCTGGCCGAGTGTTTTAGGTAAACGTAACGAGTGGTCTGGTGGCCACCCAAGCGTAGGTTGGGTAATTTATTTAGAAGAAGACTATTGGTATTTTGAGTGGCGAGGTACCAAAGATGGAGATTACCACCAATGTAGGGGGGGGAGCTTTGGCAAGGGGAAATGGACAAATTTAACTGCAAAAATAGAGGTGCGTAATGGCCAAAGATTTGTTCGTACCTATACCAATGGTAGCTTTAATAATGAACTCGAAATTACGGGTTCAGGGTCGTTGGCAAATTCGAATCCTTTAAAATTGGGATTTTTAAACGGAAATGGACACGGAGTACCAGATGTATATG
>NZ_JBFTQI010000832.1:0-2433 GCF_056398925.1 Pedobacter sp. 01T416_2 | reverse complement strand
TACCTGTGGTATGTTCATGTGCTTCCGGATTGGCGATATTCTCGAACTGCTGAGGCAAGAAAATATTTGGATCGCTTGCGGCCATCTGTTCTGCAAGTTTAATGCTGCCGATAAAACCGCCTTCTTCTTTGCTCACCAGAATAATCTCTGCACCTAAACTTTTAATAATATCCATGCGCTCTTTGCTCAACCAATTTGGCATAATGATGGTAACCGGATGGCCCAAAGCTTTACCTATGGCCGCAAATGCAATCCCGGTATTGCCGCTGGTGGCTTCAATAATCCGATCACCAGCTTTGATCTTACCTTCGGCGTATGCTTTTTTTAGCGTGTAAAGTGCCATCCGGTCTTTAATGCTGCCAGTTAAGTTGTAATGCTCGCATTTAACATAAATTTTGCCCACACTCCCCTGGTAGGTATAGGTGAGCTCAAGCATTGGTGTGTTACCAACCAGAAGCGATAAATGTTCGAATTTTCCCTCCATGGCAGAAGTCATTTTATTTGCTGTTATTGTGGTCATAACTGTTGATTACATCAGATAGCAATAGCTGTTTTGATTGATTTTTATTTCGGTAAAATTCAGTATTATAATTTTTTACGTCAATACATGTTGTTTTTTACAGAAAATTTCTGCTTTTTTGATTATTATTTAGTCTTTATTTCAGTTTTGGCTTGATTTTTTAACTTTCATTATATTTTTTTTCAATTTATTAACGTTTATGACCCACGGAGATTTAGATCAGGTTGATGTAGAAATACTAAAATTGTTGCAACACGATGCCTCTTTAACCAATAAAGAAGTATCCTTGAAGCTGCACAAGTCTATAGCCACTATCCATGAACGGATAAGACGATTAAAGGAACAAGGCTATATTAAAAGGATTGTGGCCATTCTCGACCGGAAAAAGATCGACAGAAACCTGATCGCTTTTTCGCATGTATTGTTGAAAGAACATACGGCTAAAACCCTGATCGAATTCGAAACCGAAGTTTCTAAGTTTGGCGAGGTAATGGAATGTTTGCAGATGACCGGTSCGCACGATTTTATTCTCCGTATTGCTACCAGGGATATGGATGATTACCACGAATTTCTGCGGAACAAACTCGCTACACTGCCCAATATCACAACCGTTCAAAGTTATTTTGTACTCTCAGAACCTAAAAGCGAAACGGCATACCCTATCTGATGTAATTGAGGAGAAAAAAAACGTTGTGCTGAAAGCAGGTGAAGTACTTTTCATTCTGCATTTTTCTTTTTTCCAGATTGATCCAGAACAGACCTGTATCGATCAAACAAAAAAGGCGGTCCGTAAACAGACCGCCTGAACCAAAATATAATTCTTTTTTTACTTGCTAAGGGAAGCTAGTGCATTTTCAGTATTTATGCTGGTTTTTGTATTAGCTGCAACGAATTTATCCATGGTCAGCTTTTGTCCTTTGCCCATTACGAGCATATGGTCGCCGGTTGAACCACTTAAGGTTAAATCAGCATGATCTTCGATCACAGTATACAATCCGTCAGTTTGTGAGTTTAAGTCTAGTGATGCATTTCCGCTTAAGAAAACCTGCAAATATTGCGTATTGATTTTACCCTGTGTTTTTACTTTAGCGTTGTCCATTGCATGGATGCGATAGATATCATTTACGTAAATGGTAAGTTTTGCGGTGCTGTTATCCAAAGAGGTAATCTCTAAACCATCTCCGCTCTGCACAACCTTAACTTTACCAGTGTTTTCATCTGCATAGCTGATGCCGGTACGTTTTCCCTGTATAATGGTCAGTTCTACATTTCCTTTTACTTTGATGCGTTTGAAGCTCAATGCTTTTGAAGCGTGAACAGGTTTGATGGTTTCAGATGCGTTAGCTGATAACACTGCTGAAGTAGATAATACTAATGCTAAAGATGACGCGAATAATGTTTTTAATAAAGTTTTCATATGCTTTGAGTTTTAATTTTTATAATGTTTTTATTGATTGTTCTGATATTAAGACGTGCAAGCACAGGAAACGTTTCAGCGCAAATCGCAGCATTATACCAGCCTGGGAAGCTAATCGACCAACGCCAGGAATTCAGAGACAAAAAGATGGTGGTCGCTGTGAATTTTCCAGGTTTTCTTTCCTGAGAGATGAAGTGGATTTCTTTTTTACTTTGAGGATAAGTCTTGAACACTCCGAAAAGAATTAAAAGATGCAAAAGCGCTTGTCGACTGATGTGATTGTGATCCTTTAATAGCTGTATTGTTTAATGATTTTGCCAAAAGCCTTTCTGGCTTTGCAACCGGACAAGGGTTCGACACCCTTCGGCTCCACCTAGAGGGGAATCACTTAAGATTCCCCTTTTTTTTGTAAATAAATAAGCCTTTCTTCTTCATTTTCAATTCATTATGGTCAAACATTTCCTGGCAGCTTGCCGGTACTTAATCGTCAATAAAC
>NZ_JBFTQI010000831.1:0-2434 GCF_056398925.1 Pedobacter sp. 01T416_2 | reverse complement strand
GAGATAAACCACAAGGTATTCGGTCGTTTTTTAACGATAGTTATGAAGTTTATGGTGCAACATGGACACCAACTTTCTTTCAGGAATTTAAGAAAAACAGGGGCTACGATCTGTCCTCTCATATTAAAGAATTAACCAGTAAAGATTCTACAAATGCAAATATTGCCCGTTTAAAATCTGATTATCGCGAAACTATGGATGAACTTTTGCTCCATAATTTTACGCAAAACTGGACCAATTGGGCGCATCAGCTTAAATCGGCAACCAAAAACCAGTCGCATGGTTCGCCGGGCAATCTGCTCGATCTTTATGGAGCGGTTGATATTCCTGAAACGGAAACCTTTGGTTCAAGTTACTTCCCGATTCCAGGTCTTAGGCGTGATGCTGGGGATATCCGCAACGTAGATCCTGATCCGATAATGAGCAAATTTGCATCATCTGCGGCACATACAGGCGGTAAAAAACTGGCATCTTCTGAAACGTTTACCTGGCTAACCGAGCATTTTAAAACTTCATTTTCGCAATGTAAACCAGAAGCAGAACAATTGTTCCTGGCAGGAATCAATCATATTTTTTATCATGGAACCACCAATTCGCCGGCAAATGTTTCCTGGCCGGGATGGCTGTTTTATGCCTCGGTAGAAATGAATCCGAACAACAGTTTATGGCCACAGGCACAAGGATTAAACAATTATATAGCCCGTTGTCAGTCCATTCTTCAATCGGGAACTCCTGACAACGAACTTTTGATCTATTGGCCAATTTATGATGTATGGAACAAGGCTAAAGGTTTAGATATGGCCTTAAAAGTACATGATGTTGATGAATGGTTACACCCAACGGCTTTTTATAAACTATCAAAAGAACTTTCTAAATCGGGTTATTCTTTTGATTTTGCATCTGATCGACTGTTAAAGCAATCAACGGTTAACAAAGCATTGATCAGTACCAACGCGGCCGCTGCGCCATATCAGGTGTTAATTGTTCCGCAATGTGAAATGATGAGCCCGGAAACGCTAGATCAAATGATAAAACTGGCCAGCAATGGAGCAAAAGTCATTTTTCAGGCATTACCTAAAGATGTTCCAGGTTTAAACAACCTGGAAACCCGCAGAGCACAGCTAAAAGCAACCTTGGCTAAATTGATTTTTACAGACGGAGCAGATGGTATTAAACAGTTTAAAGTTGGGGCAGGAGTGATTTTATTGGCTAACGATGTGCAAAAAGCATTAAATGCAATCGGCGTTAACAGAGAAACTTTAACCGATAGCGGACTACAGTTTATCAGAAGGAAAACAACAACTGGTAAATATTATTATCTGATAAACCACACCGCTAAAGATATTGATACTGAACTGTCCTTAAATGAAGAAGGACGGGTTTTAATTATGGATCCACAAAGTTCGAATGTGGGTTTGGCGGCAGTACGCAATAAAAAGGTCCGTGTACAACTTAAATCGGGAGAGAGTTTGTTTTTAAAGGTCGGTCAGAATGAAACAACCAGCTCACCTTGGGTTTATCTGAACAAAGCTGCCAATACGATCAATCTTAACCAACCATGGAATTTACATTTTACCGAAGGTGGACCGGAGCTTCCTGCAGATCAACGGTTAGCTAAACTGGTAAGCTGGACTACTTTAAACGATCCTAAATTACAGGCCTTTTCTGGTACTGGTGTTTATACCTCAAGTTTTAACCTGAATTCAAAATCGGCCAAAGAATATGTTTTAAACCTGAACCAGGTTGATGAGAGTGCACGTGTATGGATCAATGGTGTGGAAGTGGGCATTTTATGGAGTATCCCTTTTCAGGCCCGTGTTGGCAAATATTTAAAAGCAGGCCATAATACCATTAAAATTGAAGTGGTTAACCTGATGGCGAACCGCATCCGCGATATGGATATCAAAAAAATCCAATGGCGGAATTATCACGAAATCAATTTCGTAAATATTAACTATAAGGATTTTGATGCATCAAACTGGAATGTAATGCCTTCAGGCTTAATCGGCCCGGTAAGCATCACAGCTTTTAATTAATCGTATACTGTTATTCCCGCAGGCGCAAATCTTGCTTTGTACAAATCAATATGCATTTTATCATGAAAAAACTCATTATACTCGCTTTGTTTACCGCCGTTGGTATAAATGCCATGGCTCAAGATTATGTCATCACAAAATTTGGTGTTAGTGCAGATAGCACCAAACTGAATACCAAAGCCATTCAAAGTGTAATAGATAAAGCTTATCAAAAAGGAGGAGGAACGATTGTAATCCCTAAAGGTGTTTATCTTAGTGGAGCACTCTTTTTTAAGCCTAAAACGAAGCTGTTGTTACAAGAAGGTGCTGTACTTAAAGGATCTGATAACATAAAAGATTACCCTTTTATTCCGTCGCGTATGGAAGGGAGGAGCCTTAAATACTTTGCTGCATTAATT
>NZ_JBFTQI010000830.1:0-2449 GCF_056398925.1 Pedobacter sp. 01T416_2 | reverse complement strand
ATATCATCGTCTACTACCAGTATTCTCTTCATATGTGTTAGCATTTGTATGCCGTTAAAAATATAACAAAAGTTTATGTTGTTATGTTTACAATCTTAAGGATATTTTAACAATAAGTTTATAGGAGCTAAAAATTAGACTTCGATTTTAACTCGCTTGGTGTACGATGCCTTCTTTATTTAAGATAAAATTAAATAACTCTTCAATGGGCTTCTGTAGTATTTTCCCAGGCTCAATGCCATTTTCTAATAACACCGAAATTAATGTTTCCTGGTAATAATAAGCTATGGAGCCTACAAAATGGCATGGAACGTTTTTATGTTTTGGATAATCTTTAACATTCGTATCTACAAATTCCTGAAAACCAGTTCTTAAAATATCCTGAATAAATGGATGGTCTTTGTGGTTGGCCATGAAACGGCTAAAACCTGCCAAATAGATATTAGGGAAGGGTTTTTGATATACGTTGGTAATAATTTGCTCCTTTTCTGCTGGGAAAGATTTTTTAAATTCTGCCGCTAAGTTGGATGGCATTTTATTGTACATATAGCTTAAAAGCACTTTTTTCCCAAAGAAAGTACCAGAACCTTCATCGCCAAGTACATAACCTAAGCCATGGTGGCCATCGTGGATTTTCTTTCCATCGAAATAACAAATATTCGATCCGGTGCCTAAAATACAATTTAAGCCTTCGGCATTTCCGCAGGTAGCATATACCGAACCCAGAAGATCGTGATCTACTGAAATAAAAGCATTACCAAAAACGGCTGATAGGCCATTTGAGACTACTTCATGTTTGTCTGGTGAAGAACAACCCGCTCCAAAAAAGTAGATTTCTTTCACCTCATCAGCACATTGTAATAAAGGTTCATTTTTAGAAATCAGCTTGGTAATTTCTTGCTCACTTAAGAAATAAGGGTTTATTCCAGGAGTGCTAAATTTAATGGTTTCGCCATTGTGATAGCCCATCCAATCGGTTTTTGATGAGCCACTATCTGCAACAAGTATCATGGGACTAAATATAAAAATTAATTAGATAAGTTTATATTTCCACTGATTTCTTTCAGTGTTGTTTCGGCAATTTTGGCCTGATATTGCATTTCGATGAAACGGTTCTGTGCATCTATTGCATTTCGTTGTGCTTCTCTTAACTCTAAAGGGGCTATGCTGCCTAAACGGTATTTTGCTAAAGTAATATCTAGGTTTTCTTTTGCAATATCTACATTTCGTTGCTCTAATTTAATCAGATCAAGGTAAGTGCTGTAATTTTGATAAGCGGTAAGCAACTGCGCGTTTACATCAAGTTTGGTTTTGTTTAAATTCAGGATAGAATTGTCGATCTCGATCTTTGCATTGCGTTCTTGCTGGCGCTGTAAAAAGCCGTTAAATAAGTTAAGGCTTGCCGTAACACCATAAGTAAGTCCGTTTGCAGCAAACTTTTGGTTAAAGCCCGTAGGGCTGGTACTGTTCGCCCTGCTGTATCCAGAGTTTAAACTGATAGATGGGTATCTTGCCCCACGTACTGATTTTAAGGTCAGGGAAGCTATCCGCTGATTGATAAAGGCGTTTTGTACATTCGGGTTCTGCTGCTCGGCCATTTCGGCCATTTTGCTAAAGAGGATACCTTTGTCTACATCAATGTTATTAACAACAGAAAACGAAGTACCTATATCTCTAACCATCAGTTGGTTTAATCGAACTTTAGCTACCTGTAAGGCATTTTTGGTCTGTAGGTAATTTGAAGTATCGGTATTATAATCAACCTGTGCGGTTAATACATCCAGTTTAGAACCGCGGCCAAGCTGCAGTTTTGTTTTGGCAATATTGGTGCGTAATACCGAAACATCCATAGCACTATCAGCTGCTATAACCAATTGCTGCTGTCTTACAATATCATAATAGGCTGTAATTACATCGGCTATAGTAGTTAAAATGGTTAGGCGTGCGTTTAATTCGCCTTGTTTTTGCAGTTCTTTTAAGCGATCGTAATTGGCGAACATACTAAAACCATCAAAAATGGTCCAGTTTAAATCGGCTCCATAACTGTTATTGGTACTTTTTGCTCCTGTAATTACCCGATCAGGACCAGTTGCAGGGGTTTGTCTGGTGTTCTGGATACTTCCACCATTGGTATAACTTCCGGTTAAATTGGGCAACATACCAGCATTGCCAATATTGGCATTGTTCTTTGCTATATCGACCTGGTTTTTATTGATTTTAATATCGTAATTATTCTGTAAAGCAATGGTAATGGCTTCCTGCAGGCTCAGCTGTTCTTGTGCAACGCCCGAAAGGGATAAGCTTAGCAGTAGGGTGAATATTTTTAATTTCTTGCTCATCTTATTCTTCTATATGTAAAGCTTCTTGTTCAAAACGATGGGCTTCTTTCAATTCTTTATTCGGTTTGTATGGTTTAGCCCAGTAAGAGTAAATAGCAGGGATTACAAAT
>NZ_JBFTQI010000829.1:0-2450 GCF_056398925.1 Pedobacter sp. 01T416_2 | reverse complement strand
GCGGAAATACTTTAACGCAAATGTTGCCTGATGGTTCTACTGCAATTTTGAATAAACAATCTGAACTTTCTTTCGTGGGAGGTTTTTTTAATAAAACCCGCGATGTTAAACTAAAGGGCGAAGCTTTTTTTAAAGTAAGCGCCGATAAGTCGAAACCATTTATCATTAGTGTTAATGATGTTCAGGTAACTGTTGTGGGCACCGCGTTTAATGTGAAAAGCGATGGGGCAGCTGTTGTTGTAATTGTAGAAAGCGGGATCGTTAAGGTGAACAACCGTAATGATAGTGTGCGTTTAACTGCTGGAGAGAAAGTAGAGCTAAGTCAAAATCAGCGGCATTTATCTAAAGGAGAAAATCAGGGTAAGTTGTATAATTACTATTATTCGAATGAATTGGTTTGTGATGGCACAGCACTTATCGACCTCGTTGCCGTGCTTAATGAAAAATTTAAAGCCAACATTGTTATTGAAAATCCTGAATTAAAAGTGCTTTCAATTAGCACAACTTTTAAAAACGAATCGCTTAAGGAAATCCTGACTGTAATTGCTGAAACTTTTAAAATCAAAGTTGAGTATAGGCAGGATATGATCAAACTTAAATAATAATCAATGCGTACGCTCAAAATTACTGTTCTTTTTCTCTTTATTTTCTGTTCCTTGGCGCGGGCTCAATCGAATTTGTCAAGGAATATTTCACTCAATATCGAGCGACAAAAATTAAGTGTTGTATTGGCGATGATAGAAGAGAAAGGTGGCTTCAGGTTTTCTTATAACAGCAATATATTGCCGGTTGATAGTTTGATCAGTATCCACGAAAATAACCTCAATATTGCGGAAACGCTTGATAAAATATTAAATCATAGGTTCGAATACCGCCAATCGGGGAATTTTGTGATTATCAGGTATGCACCGCTCGAACTGGTTTTATTGGTTAATGAATCGGTTGGTAACCCCGAACTTTATACCATTACGGGCCAGGTGGTAGATAAACAGACCAATAAACCAATCCAGGATGCCAGTATTTACGAACGAAACCTGTTGGTTTCAGAAATATCGGATGGGAACGGTTATTTTTCGATGCGGTTAAAAAACATTACACAGCCTATATCGCTAACGGTAAGTAAAGAAAATTATAAGTCTACCGTTACCCATTTTTTGGCAGAGGTGAACATTACCAATAGAAAAGAAAATCCAAGCGAAAGGTTTATCAGCGGAAATTTGGGCGATGTAGAAAATACCTGGCTGGGCAATACTTTGGTTACCGCACAACAAAAAATCCAGTCGATCAATATCGGTGGTTTTATCTCAAAAGCCCCGTTTCAGTTTTCGCTTATTCCTAGTTTAAATTCCCATGGCTCATTGAGCGGTCAGGTGGTTAACAAATTTTCGCTTAATGTTATTGGTGCTTATAGCGCAGGAGTAGATGGAGGAGAAATTGGTTTTATTTTTAATATTAACAAGAGTAATGTGCAGTATTTTCAATTTGCTGGGGCCTTTAATCTGGTTGGGGGGGATGTTCGTGGAGTGCAGATTGCCGGCCTGTTTAATTATGTGATAGGCGATGTTCGGGCGGCTCAGATTGCCTTGGCTTATAACCGCGTAGGCAAGAGTTTCGAGGGTTTCCAAGTAGGTGGAATTTATAATCATGTTAATCAAGATGTGAAAGGTATTCAACTTTCATTAGGACTTAATACAATAGGCGGAACCTTAAAGGGCTTTCAAACTGGGGCTTTAAACTTGGTCAGCAAAGATACCAAGGGTTTTCAGATTGGAGTCGGAGGTAATGTTGTAAGCGGTAGAACAAGTGGAATACAGATTGGTGGCATTGCCAATATCAACAAAGAAAGCAGTGGCGTAAATCTTGCGGTGCTCACCAATTTTACCGGACAAACTGCTAGTGGATTGCAAATTGGCGCAATTAATTATGCCAAAAACCTAAAAGGCGCCCAAGTTGGGATATTAAATGTTTCAAACGAAAATGATGGCTATTCAATCGGGCTGATCAATATTGCATTAAAAGGTTATCATAAATTTAGTTTCAGCACCAATGAAAGCACTAATTTTAATGTAGCTTATAAAGGTGGCAGCAAACGTTTATACAATATGTTAATGTTTGGCACGAACAAAAAATCAGCTGAAAAAATATATACCGGAGGCTTAGGTTTTGGCAAGGAAATGAAATTGTTTAAAAGCGTTTCAGTAAACCCCGAAATAAGTAGCCAATATGTTTACCAAGGGAGCTGGGATTACCTCAATCTACTGAATAAATTTGAGCTGCCAATAAATATCAGGATAAATAAATGGCTGGCCATACAGGGCGGTCCATCGGTTAATGTGTATTATACCAGGCAAAACACCAAAATTGGTGAGTTTGGATTGTTGCAGGAAAAACATAAAGATTTCTCTTTTAATAATTCGAGATATACAGGTTGGTTAGGTTGGAATGTGGGC
>NZ_JBFTQI010000828.1:0-2457 GCF_056398925.1 Pedobacter sp. 01T416_2 | reverse complement strand
CTACAATTGCTTTCATCAGCCCTAAAGTTTCATTTGTTTCAATACCCCGTGCAACATTCGACATCGGTAGAACGGCAACTTTATAATTCAATTTCTTTTCTTTTGCTTCTTTTTCAGAAATACCTATCCGCCCAAGTTGAGGGTCGGTAAACATGCAATATGGCACCGGCCGATCGTGAATAGCATAATTTGTGCCCTCCATTAGGTTCCGGTAAACAATGGTATAATCGTTATAAGCAATATGTGTAAATGAAGGGCCACCTTTTACATCACCGAGTGCATAAATCCCTTTAATATTGGTTTCGAGTTTTTCATTGACAAGAATATGCCCTTTGTCATCCAATTTTACGCCACAGTTTCCAAGATCTAAATCTGCAGTCTGAGGCGTACGGCCTGCGGCTACCAACACATGGCTCGTAGTTATTTCTTTTTTTATTTTCCCAGACTCCAGCGTAATGCTAATCTGTTTTTTATCCTGCGCTATTTTCTTGATTTTAACATCAGTGATCAGTTCGATGTTTTCGTCGGTTAAAATTTCAGTAAGTGCTAATGAGATATCCTGATCTTCTCTCGCTAATATGCCTGATGATTTTTCCAAAACGGTTACTTTACTGCCAAATCGATTAAACATTTGTCCAAACTCAAGCCCGATGTAATTTCCGCCAATAACCACCAGGTGTTCTGGAACAGTTTTAAGATCTAAAATTGTTGTCGATGTAAGATAATTAATTTCATCTAATCCTTCAATATCCGGTATGGTAGTTTTTGCACCAGTGTTGATAAAAATCCATTCGGCAGTTACTTTTTCTTCACCGCCATCGTTGAGTGCAATAGACAGTTCTTTTTCACTACTAAATCTTGCTGTTCCAAATATAAGCTCAAGTCCTTTGGTATTTTTAAGGCCTTTTTCAGATGATGACCTGAACTGGTTTACGATATCGTCCTTGCGTTGCTTTATCTTTCTAAAATCAATTTTGATCGCTCCAACTTCTATGCCCAGTTCAGTTGCTCTTCTGGCTTGATACACTGCCCTTGCAGAAGCGATCATTGCTTTTGTTGGTGTACAACCATCATTAATACATGTACCGCCAACATATCTTTTTTCAACAATCGCTGTTTTTTTGCCTGCTTCGGCAAGTCTTTTGGCCAAAGGCGTTCCTGCCTGACCTGCGCCTATGATTATTGCGTCGTAGTGTTTCATCGATTTCCAGATTAATAGAATTTGTTTTGTCCTGAAAGATATAACCTAAATACGAGTCCAATGTTTGGTCAATATTGATTTATACTATGTTCAATTGAGACATTACAAGTTCGAATAAAAAAGTTACAAACTATATTCCAAAATCGACGTTAGATAATTGTAGACATTTAATTGACAAACATAAACCGCAGCCTTATATGCAAACTCAAACAACAGAAAACACGAACCTTACCGTTTTTATCCAGGATGATTCTTCAATTGAAGATAAAAGAGATATTTTATTGAACAGTTTGTTAGACGATCTGAACAGTCAAACAGAGTCTTTTAATTAGTGTAATTGATTATGTCAATTTAATTGAGGAGGTTTAGCTTCATCACCCTGAACGGAGCATTAGCGAGCTCACCGAAGGTAATTCATTTCAGGGTCTTTATAGCAAGAAAGATGCTGAACCGAGTTCAGCATGACGATTACGATTAATCGCAAAAGAAAAGGGCAAACAAATTCATGTTTACCCCTTTCAATCTAAATTAACGCTCTCGCGACAAAAGTATAAATTCTTCTTAAACCTGTATGTAACAAATTTATTTACATTAAAGTTAATGTACAATGATCTTTGCCCGGCGAAGATTATCTGTAGTCTGCAAAATTTTATCCTTTAATTTTGGGTTGTAGTTAGGATGTGATTTCAAGAAATCCTGCACAACTGCATTAGCTTTTTCATTGTTATAACTCGAAAATATAGCCGCCAACCATGATTGTGGAAAAAATATATCCCCTGTTTTCTGTATTTCTACCAATAAATCTAAACTTTCTTTCAGATAATGGATAGATGTTTTTTGCCTAATGGGGTGATGTAAATAAGATAAAGCCGTAGTTACCCAGGCTTCTTTCTGGCGGTTTTTCCGGTCTATTAAGCCGTTAAAAAAAATATCTCTTTCCTTAACATCTAAAGATAAGGCAGGCATTAAATAAATAAGCCGGTTTTTACGATCTTCATTTTTGGTCCGTGCCAACTGATCTTTTAAGATCGTATTTGCAGTATCTGTTTTAAGGGCTAGCGTTAAAGCTAACGCGCTATAATCATCTTCTAACAATTTAATTCCATTTGGTGCGGTTTGTTTGAGCCAGATATTATACATGCGTTTTCCAGCATCAGCACTCAGATATACATTCTGATAAGCATTGAACAAAATCTTCTTATTATTTTGCGTTTGCTGTTGCTCCATTGCATTCCATATTGTTTTCTCCATACTTT
>NZ_JBFTQI010000827.1:0-2460 GCF_056398925.1 Pedobacter sp. 01T416_2 | reverse complement strand
GATACATAATATGCCTTCATAGAAGGTAATTGATTTGTAAAAATGCTATTTTAGCTATATGTTTATACAATACAACATATTTGTCATCCTTAATCATTTATAAGCCTTACTGAAAAACTTGTAACAATCTAAAATAGCATTATGAAAGAGCTAAAATTAATTTTCTTTTTGTTTATCAGCACAACGGTTTTTGGACAGAGTAAGCAACCAGATGCCACTTATATAAATCCGAAGGTCAAAGAGATCATTGTCATATTCAAAACGCATTTTGATATTGGTTATACCCATCGGGTAAAAGATATTGTACAGTATTACCGTACAGATATGATAGACAAAGCCTTGGATTTAATGGATAAAACCAAGGATTTACCAAAAGAGCAACAATTTGCATGGACGGCACCCGCCTGGGTAATGGCTAAGGTACTCGAAGATTGGCCTGGTCAAACTCCCGAACGCCGTAAGCGACTGGAAGAAGCTTTTAAAACCGGACGTTTTGTAAGCCACGCGATGCCTTTCTCCGTACAGTCGCAAATTCTATTCCCTGAAGATGTTGCAAGAGCTTTTGAACCTTCATCCTTCGTTTCCAGAAAATACGGTCTACCGTTACCCCGAGGCGCAAAAATGACTGATGTGCCTTCTCAGGCAGGCGTTTTGGCTACCGGACTGGCAAAAGGAGGCGTGAAATTTATGCACATAGGCGGTAATTGGCCTAGTGGTGGTGTGAAATATCCTTCCCTTTTTTGGTGGGAAGGCCCCGATGGAAGCCGTATTTTGACATATTATACACCTGATTACGGAACAACAACAGGGTTAGGTTGGCCTGTACAATGGTCTATTGGCGATAAGGGAGTTGGTAGGAACTTGATTCCTCCTGCTGACTGGCCTTATAAAGTATGGCCTGCTATTTTTGTTACCATGGACAATTCTGGCCCTCCTAAGGCCAGCGAAGTAAAAGCATTATTTGATGAAGCGGCCAAAAAGATGCCAGGAGTAAAGGTAAGGGTTGGACGCTTGGAAGATTTTGCGGATGCCATTTTACCTACAAATCCTAAATTGCCTGTCATAAAAGCCGAAGCTCCTGATACATGGATACACGGCAATATGAGCGACCCTGGTGGAATGAAAATTTCCCGAAATATTAACCCATTTATTCCGGCGCTGGAAGGGCTAAATACGCAACTCAAAAATTGGAATATAGCGGTTGCGGATATCACCAAGGATATTTCGAAAGCCTATGAAAATGTTTTGCTTTATGCCGAACATACCTGGGGTGGCTCGGCTTCCGTCGATAAATATGGGAAAGCATTTAAAGCACTGTCACCCGAAAAGTATAAAAATCTGGAAGCATCGTGGGAAGACAAGACCGATTATATCCGCGCAACCGAGAATATTATAAAACCCTTGTTGGCAACGAATCTGACTGTTCTTGCTAAAAGTGTAAATCTAGAAGGCAAACGTTTTGTAGTGTATAATCCGCTTCCATATAGCAGATCTGAATGGGTGGAATTAGGGGACAGACACCAATTTCTCTATGCTAAGGATATCCCAGCTAGTGGTTATAAAACCTTTACAGAAAAAGATTTGATAGGAAACACTTTAACGAGCTCAAGTAGCAATTCAATAGAAAATAAGTACTTTACGGTTAAATTTGATCCTGCCCGTGGTATTATTTCCTCATTGATTGACAAACGCACAGGAAGAGAATGGGTGGACAGTATGGCCGAACAAGGCCTTGGTCAGTATATGAATGAGCGTTTTACTTTAGAACAAACCGAAAAGTATGTAATCGACTATCAACAGGGTCGAGCAGTGGATATTTTCAATACAAAAGGGGTATGGAAGCATCCTGGCTTGTACAAGCCGGGAATGATTTCTGAAAAAGAGGTTCCATACCGGGCGGCATTATCCAAAAATGGCAACTTAAAAATTACTCGAGATGGCTATCAGCAAATTGCCATCATAGACATGCCAGCAGATACAGCGAATCATTTTCCTGCTTCTTCTTTAAGGGTAAGCCTGCAAGACGACAGGCCATTTTTAGATATGGAAATTACCATCAAGGACAAAGCAAAAGATAATTGGCCAGAAGCAGACTGGTTCTGTTTTCCATTTAAAGTCAATTCGCCTAAATTTACGGTAGGCCGTTCTCTGGGGATGATGGATCCTTCCAAAGATATTATAGAAGGATCTGATAAAGATATATATGCTGTGGGAACCGGAGTTACGATGACTGATAAAGATGGATCCGGTATTGCTTTTTCGCCTTTTGATCATTCCCTTGTGAGTTTGGACAGACCAGGGATCTGGCAGTTTTCATTAGATTTTGTGCCTAAAAGACCGATCATCTATCTTAATCTTTACAATAATCAATGGAATACAAATTATCGTTATTGGTATCCTGGGACTTGGAGTTCAAAAGTTAGAATTTGGACGTTTGATAAAAACAGTACGGTAGAATCG
>NZ_JBFTQI010000826.1:0-2469 GCF_056398925.1 Pedobacter sp. 01T416_2 | reverse complement strand
GCTTAAATATTACCAATCCGTTTAGTAACCCGGATTCTGATACATTTTAACCGGATCTAATTTCACTTCATCAAAAGGAATAGGAAAATACCTGTCTTTTGTAGTTACGTTAGCCAGTTTAGCAATTCCATACGACGACTGTGGTTTCACTTTTAAGTAAGTAACCAATTCCGCAGCAGTAAAATTCCTGATTAAATCGAACCATCTTTGGTGTTCGAAAGCAAACTCTACCCTACGCTCGTGCAAAATAGCCAATTTTAAAGTCGGGAATTTAGCCGCATAGGTGGCATCTGTTTTGGCTACAGCGTATAATGGCATTCCAGCCCTTGCCCTAACCATATCCAGATATTGAATGGCCACCGCATCGTTGCCCTGCAACATATTTACCTCCGCAAGCATTAAAATTACATCAGCATAGCGCATCAAAATCCAGTCGTTGCCTCCATAACCGTTTTTAGTGGCCAATTCACTCGCATCGCGGAATTTGGTAATAAACCAATCCTTTACCGTGGCATCGTTAGCGTATTTTACCGAGAAATCTTTCCTTAAATCGCTTGGTTCATACTCATTGATCAGGTCTAGCTTCACATTACCACCAATACCGGTTGATACTTTTAAAGAATTAATCAATTCGCCTTTTGCCTGGTTGTTTGCAGCAATACTCGAACTGTAATTCACATCACCTTGTTTATAGGATATCTGGAAAATCAACTCTTTACAACTCATTTTCTTCGCTACATCAAAAACATCAACATAAGGGATTTCAGATAAATTTCCAAAAGTTTTCATGTTGTAAGCTGCCAATAGATAAGTATTGGCATTAGTTAGGTTTTCGGCTTTATTTGCCGGTAACGTTGCCGCCATCGTTAAGTAAACCTTGCCCAAATAAGCATTAATTGCAGCTTTCGAAGTCCTCCCGATGTTTGCCGAGTTCTGAAAATTCGGCAGCGTACTGTTTAAACCGTCTTTTAAATCGGCAACAATCTGGTTGTACACATCAGCCTCAGGTACACGGAAGGTTGCTGCGGTAACCTCATCAGTATTGTTCAATTGTTTAGTAACTAAGGGAACAGGACCCCATTTCCTTACCAGTTCAAAATACATAATGGCCCTTATAAATTTGGCTTCGGCAATGTAATTAATCTTGTTTGCAGGTGTTACAAAAGTTACCTTATCAATGTTCGATAAAATTACATTGCTCCGGGTAATCGCGTTGAAAAGCGCCAGCCAGTGTGCTTTTAAATAAGAGTTACTGGGTAATAAAGAGAAATCGTTAAACTGGAAGGGCTCACCAGCATTACTCTGGTTGTCATTTCTTCCCGCATCGTCCGAGCGTTCATCGGTAAACAGTCCACTGTTCTCACCCAGGGTATTACTACTCCTTAACGACTGGTAAGCGCCATTTACTGCCAATAGCACATCGTTTTCTGTTTTAAAATAGTCTTCAACAGTAACCGCGTTTGGGTTGTTTTGTGCTAAAAAATCTTTTTTACAGGCACTTAGGGTTAAAACTGCTCCGAGGGCCAGAATTGTATAAATATTGTTCTTCATTTTCTTAATGCTAAAAAGTAAGTTTAATACCCAGGTTATAGGCTCTTGCCAATGGATAGTTACCATAATCTACACCTGGAGTTAAATTAGAACCTCCACTATAATCTACCTCTGGGTTATAACCCTTGTAATCGGTAATCGTAAAAGCATTATCAACACTGGCATAAATGCGGATGTTGCTCACTTTTATCGCATTGGCGAGCATTTTAGGGAAGGTATAACCTAAAGTAATGTTGGTACATCTAAAGTAAGATCCATCCTGAATATAGAAAGACGATAAACGGGTACTGTTACTTTGTGTACCTGCCCGAGATGCGCGATAATTTAAACCACTGCCAGGGTTAGCTTCGTTTCTGTAACGGTCGGCAACCTCTGCATATTGATTTCCCGAACCTTCAAAGTTATACAGGTAGTAATCCTGCCCATCTAAAACCTGGTTCCCGTACGATCCATTGAAAGATGCCCTTAAATCGAACGTTTTGTAAGAGGTGTTTAAAGCAAAACCATAGGTGAATTTAGGGTACGGGGTACCGATTACCGTTTTATCCGCGTCATTTACAATGCCGTTACCATCCGTATCCTGAAAATATAAATCACCGATTTTAGCCGGGTTCGTAGCAGATGCCGATGGGGCAACCTTACCTAAATTATCGGCAGTAATTCTACCCAAAGCCTTAAATCCGTAGAACATCCCTACAGGCTGACCTTCTTGTGTAATGTGTGTTAAATACGAACGTTCTGCACCATTGGTTAAAATGGTACTCGCACCACCCATATTTAATACTTTGTTGCGGTTAACGGCAATGTTTCCGCTGAGGCCCAAGGTAAAATCCTGTTTTTGGATAATTCTTCCATCCAGTTGGATATCAAAACCTTTGTTGCTGATTTTACTGTCGGTCAGATTGGTCAGGATAGAAG
>NZ_JBFTQI010000825.1:0-2470 GCF_056398925.1 Pedobacter sp. 01T416_2 | reverse complement strand
ACCCCATCCATCGGTAGGGATAATGGAAGGTAAAACGCCATTTGGCTGTTGTTCATCGCGGTGATCGGCGAGCCATTTTTCGTAAATGGTAATGCCGTCAAAGCCATAAAGACCGGTTTCTATCGCGATCTGTGCGTCGCCTGTCCAGCCATTTTTCTCTCTCTGTGGACAATCTGTAGGATAGCCAAAAAGATTTGATAGGTAAGAATTGTTGGTGGCGTAATAGATTTTATTGATGATCGGCTCTGAAGATTTAACCTCACCCGCAATTGGCACATCACTATGCATAAAATAGCCTACCAGATCTTCTTTTTTTAATTGGATGGGAGCGGAGCTGCTCACTTCTACATATTGAAAACCCTTATAATTGAAATGCGGCATAAAACTTTGTTCACCTTTTCCATTCAAAATCAGGATATCCGTCTGAAATGGATCAGTATTATCAGTTGGCCGGTAATGGGCATCAATATTGGAGATGTCTACGTGTCCGTTGGTATATAAACGCTCGCCGTGCTTTAGTTTTATAACAGTTCCGGCAGGTCCGCTTACCGTGATTTTGCTTACCCCTGAAATATTCCTGCCCAGATCGAAAAGATAAGTGGTGTCGCTAAACTTTCTTAAACTTTTGCTTGCTATTTCTTCAACATTACGGATAGGGTGCATGGCCTGTGCAACAATATTTTTAGATGGTGCTGAACGGTACATCACATTTTTCCAATCTGTATCGTCAAAATCTGGCGTGTTCCAGCCTGCTTTTTCAAGGCGGGCATCATAATGCTCGGCGGTATAAATACTATTAAAAATAATCGGACTTAAAGCTGTTTTCCATTCCTTACCTGATTTAATGGTTTCGGTTGTACCATCTTCATAAGTGATGCGTACATCAAGACAAAAAGTTGGCCTGTTGCGCCAGGGGGCACGGTCGAAATACCAAACTGCGGTCGATTGGTGGTTGTACCAGCCATTGCCCAACAGTACGCCAATAGCATTTTTGCCTTTGCTGATGGCCTCGGTTACATCATAGGTAACGTATAATGTTCTTCTATCAAAACGGGTATACATCGGGTCGAGGCGATGGTTGCCAATTTTTTTGCCGTTGATGGAGAGTTCGTACAAGCCAGCTGCTGCGATGTAAGCCCTGGCCGACTTGATTTTTTTAACCGTAGTAAAGGTGTTTCGGAAATAGGGTGCAGGCTTAAGCTTGGTATTTTCATTATCCGAAATCCACGCACCTTGCCAGTTTTCCATTTTCATCATCCCGGTTTCGAAGCTGGCGATATACACTTTGTTTGATTTCTTTTGGCTTCCATCAACAATATCAACCCTCCAATAATATTTAGTAAAAGGTTTTAGTGACTGGCCCGAATAAATAACCAAATTGTCATCTGATTTAACCCAGCCTGCATTCCAAAGTTTTGCACCGGCTTTAACAAGCGAAGCCGAATCGGTATCTACCAGAACGCGGTAGGCTGTTTGTTTTGCACCCTGATTGGCGTCGTTCATTTGCCATGTAAAACGCGGATTTGGATTATCTAAGCCGATCGGGTTAACCAAATATTCGGTTTTTAAAGCGGCGATCGATTGAGCAAGTGTTTTGGAAATAGGAGCAAGGGCAAAAAATAAAGCAGTTACCTGGAAAAATCTGAGGTTCATAGTTTAAAGGTTATTCGAAAACTAAGGTATTAAAATAATGTGCTGATAAAAGAACGCAATGGAATTTTTACGGATAAAAAAAGACGAAGGTTACTTCGTCTTTTAAATCTGTGAAATCACTTAAATCTGTGATATCTATCCTAAAGTTTCTTTCAGTTTTTCCGTTTGGTGATCGGCCAGTTTTTGTAGTGGACCAGATGCCAGCATTTTCATCATCATGTTCAGATCAGCTGAGATAATGTGTTTAGCTGTAGTTGTTCCGTTTCCATTATCTGCTACAGTCCACTTTAACTCCACATCAAAAGGTGCTTTTTCACTCGGAATTGCTGTTATTTCCTGATTTTCGATACGGCTCGAAATCTTAATGGCCAATTTTGCCATATTTTGGATGGTAAACCGTGCATCATCTTCTGTAGATTCCCAGTTGTAAATATTTTCTGGCATCAGTTGCTGATGATTGTTCATATTGGATAGAAATGCATAAACCTCTGCAACTGGTTTATTTACCTCTACTGCGCTTTCAATAACAGTCATTATATATTTTTTATAGATTTTTGTTTTTACTCAAAACTTAAGACTCCGGACTCAAAACTTGTCCTTGTCCCCATTCTGAAGGATTTAAACGCCATTTACCTAATAATTCCATATCACTTTTGGCAATAATGCTGTGCTCGGCAGCATAATCGATTAAAGCACCATAGCTTGATAAGGTTAAGTAACGACATTTTGCAGCTGCGAAATTTTCGTCTGCTTTTTCGAAACCGTAAGTGAAAATTGCCGCTAAGCCAGCTACCGATAAACCTGCAGCTCTTAATGC
>NZ_JBFTQI010000824.1:0-5710 GCF_056398925.1 Pedobacter sp. 01T416_2 | reverse complement strand
CATTATAACCAGAGAGTGATGCCTCTGCATAAATAATGCTGTCATCAATTTCCTTTACTTTTTTGAAAGTTAACTTTGCGGTAATTTCTTCTACCGAAGCTTTAAGTGCTACATCATTTTCATCGAGCATAATCACCGTATCGATCAGATTATCTAAATCCCTAACCTGGTGGGTAGAGATGATGATACACCGTTCGTCTGTCATCGCAGAAGCYATAATTTTTCTGAACTGCGCTTTAGAAGGAATGTCTAAACCGTTAGTCGGCTCATCCATAATAACCAGTTTGGCTTGTGTAGCCAGTCCAAAGGCGATAATTACTTTTTTCTTCTGGCCATAGCTCATGTTGATGAGTTTCTGTTCAACCGGAATATCAAATTCCTTAATCAGATCGGTAAAATACTGGTGATCGAAATTTTTGTAAAATGGAGCATTTGCTTTTAAATAGGCATCTATTTTTACTGAAGGCAAATAAAATTCTTCAGGTATAAAACAAATCTGCTCTAATAGTGCGGGTTGTCTTTTTGCTGGATTAAAGCCCATTACCTCCAAGGTGCCGCTCTGTGCATATACTAAACCGGCCAGATTTTTTAATAAGCTCGATTTGCCAGCGCCATTTTTTCCAAGCAAACCGTAAATATGACCATTGCTTAACCGCATGCTCATATTTTTAAATAATGGCTTATGCTTGCTGTAGCCAAAATTAAGATTGTTAATATTTATCATATCTACTGTATTAGTTAAATAATACACTAATGTATGATGTTGTTTGGTAATCTCCAAATTTTTGTAGAAAAAAGTTTAGCGGTAAGCGAATAGCGGTGGGCGTTTGACACGGAAAACGTAAAATGGATGAGGAAATTGATTTGCGATCTAAAACGATGCGCTTTGTGCCCTCTGTAATTTTCTCTGTGTTCTTTGTGGTTAAAAAATAGATATGAGGAGATTGTATGTTTGTGGAAAAGCAAATCACACGATATGTCTAAATTATTTTCTCCTTTTACCATAAAGGATGTAACCTTAAAAAATAGAATTGTTATTTCGCCAATGTGTCAGTATTCTGCTGTTGATGGTTTTGCAACCGATTGGCATTTGGTGCATTTAGGAAGCCGTGCCGTTGGTGGTGCAGGTTTAATTATCCAGGAAGCTTCTGCAGTAACTGCCGATGGAAGAATCACCTATGCCGATTTGGGCATTTGGAAAGATGAACATGTAGATAAATTGAAACAGATTGTTTCATTTATTCATAATAATGGGGCTATTGCGGGCATCCAGTTGGCGCACGCAGGTAGAAAAGCCAGTTGTGAAGTGCCCTGGAAAGGTGGCGAACAAATTGCCGCTGGTGAAAATAGCTGGAAACCAGTTGCGCCATCTCCAATTTCTTTTAAGCCAGGACAGGTTGAACCACATGAATTAACGATATCAGAGATTCAGGATATTGTTTTTGCTTTCCGGGCAGCTGCTAAACGTGCATTGGATGCAGGCTATAAAGTTGTAGAAATACATGCTGCGCACGGTTATTTACTGCATCAGTTTTTTAGTCCGCTGAGCAATAAACGTACAGATGTTTATGGCGGAAGTTTCGAAAACCGTATTCGTTTGGTAATCGATGTGGTTGAAGCTGTACAATCGGTATGGCCAGAAAATTTGCCTTTATTTGTTCGCATTTCTGCAACGGATTGGACGGAAGGTGGCTGGAACGAGAACGACTCGCTACAATTGGCAGCGGTGTTAAAAGATCGCGGTGTTGATTTAATTGATACCTCATCGGGTGGTAATGTGCCTGATGCATTTATCCCTGCGGGACCAAACTATCAGGTTCCTTTTGCTGATAAGATCAGAAATGAAATTGGCATTTATACAGGTGCTGTGGGGGTGATTGTAGGGGCGCGGCAGGCGGAAGAAATTTTAGAACAAGGCAAAGCTGATTTGATTTTTATTGCCCGCGAATCGTTACGTGATGCTTATTTTCCTACACATGCGGCGCAAGTGCTTGGCGATGATACCGAATGGCCAAACCAATACATTAGGGCCAAAAGGGAAATGGTTAAGAAATAATAATTGGTTATTGCCCTGTGCTAATTTTTCATCTGGTTAAGGGTTTACGTGCCAGAAAGACGCTGATCCCGAACATTCGGGACAGCATGACGATCTTAGAAAAAAAGACAAAGCTGGCATTTGCCGGCTTTGTCTTTTTTAATCAATTATGATGTAGCTGGCACATAGTACCTCAATCCAACCCACCTAAACCCGATATAAGTGGATGTCCCGATTTTCTATCGGGGCAGGAACATTAGCGGGACCGGAGCCAAGCTAAAAGGTACTGCCATTGCTTTCCAAATAAATAATATGATATTAATTGCAAAGCACAAAGTAAATCTATTTAGCTATTAATTTGCCTTTATTAGATTGCTTCGTGCCTCGCAATGACGGATTTGTTTGTTATTTTACCAGTGTAAAAGGAACATACAATCCGAAAGTGATATTTCTACCGGTATTGTACACGCCTAAATTAGGATTCTCCTGATCAAAACGACCTGGTTTAAATCTACTTAAAGCATCATAATATTTCTGATCTAGCAAGTTGTTGGCCGAAACAGATAATTTGATTGGTTGTTTGCCTAAATTAAATGTAGCACCAATACCTGCGTTTAATAGCGTATAACCGCTGGTTGGCGTTTCGAAAACATCATCCACACGTGTTTGTTTAAATGCCGAGTTGATACCAACAGATAGGTATGCATCATTTGTTCCTTTCAGTTTAGGCTCGAAACGCAACTCGTTTCTCAAAGTTCCTGCAGGAATAAATGAAAGTGGCCTGTTTAAAGTGTTATTCTGTGCATGAACGTATCCAAAGGTATTCTCGAAGTGGATAAACGGAACAGGGTGGATGGTTAAGCTTGCTTCAGCACCGTAAAGATTCGCGTTTACCTGTCCGTAACGGTAAACATCATAAAGTGTACCTTCAGCTTCTCTTTGTTCGCCATTGTTGGAAGCGTAAATATAATTGTGGATGTAGTTGTTATAAACACTTGCACTTGCACTCACAATTTTTCCTTCATATTCTAATGCCACATCTACCTGGTAACTGCGCTCAGGACTTAAACCAGAATTACCGATTTCATATCTAAAAGTACCTTCGTGCACACCGTTTGATCCTAGTTCTGCTGGATTTGGCGCACGGAAAGCAGAACCTACGTTAGTTTTAAAGTTCCACTCTTCGTTAAATTGGTGCGTATAATTGTTTTCCGTTGTTTTTTCTAAAATCGTAACGTGCACCGATGCTAAATGTATTGTTCTCCCAGTTTTTCTTGGCAAAAGCAAAAACACCTAAACCAAAAGTATCGTAAGCTGGGATTAAAAATTCTGTTCCTTTATTTTGGCTATGTGCATCATCTACACTTACCCCAAAAACGGGCTGCCATCCATTGGTTTCGTGTATATAATATTTCAGGTCTGCATTGTAGGTTTTAAGATCGAAGAATAATGCAGGGTCCGGTCCATCTAACTCACGGCGTTGGTTTTGTTGATAGCCAAAATCAGCTTTCAAATTGCCGTTACCGATAATGAAATTGTTGTTCAATGCAATTTTAAAGTGCCTGATATCCTGACGAGGGTATTCTAAAGTACGGTTTTTGTAATCATCGTTTGTAAAAGCGCTACCATCTTCTTTTACAAAATTTCCATTGTCATCTAAAGTTGGCTCATAAAAGCCAATATTGTTATGAAAGTTAGAAACGTTTAAGTGGGTATAACCCCAGCTTTTATTTAAACCTACCATACCACTTAAATCGGTTTCGTTAAACCCCGAATTAGGGAAGTAACCTGTTGGTGTTTTAAAAGAGTAAGCATTTTTATACGTTCCGCGAGCTCTCCAAACAAACCCGTTTTCGTTACCATTTAACATTAACGAGTTAGCGGTAAGGCCATTATTTGTAGAATAATTGGTAATAAATTCTCCTTTAATCTGCCCTTCGGGTGCGGTACTTGGCTCTAATAGGTTAATTACACCACCGAGTGCATCAGAACCGTACATTAACGATGCAGCGCCACGTAAAACTTCAATGCGGTCTGATTTAAACTGATCGATTTCAATACCATGCTCATCGCCCCATTGCTGGCCTTGTTGTTTTATCCCATCATCTAAAGTTACAATTCTGTTGTAACCCAAGCCTCTGATTACAGGCTTAGAAATAGATGGGCCAGTAGTAATTTGTGATACACCGGGTATTTTAGTTAAGGCATCAATTAAATTGGTTGAGGGCTGTAAAAGCTGATCCTTGCCAATTACTGCAGAAGAAGCACTATTTCTTTTGCTGGTACTGCTGATCAAACTTCCGGTAATTACAATCTCCTTTGTTTCTATGGCAGTAGGTTGTAAAGAAAATTCTAATCCGGCTGCGCTTGCAAAATTTACCACCTGTGTAGTGGTTTTATAGCCAATATAATGTACCTCAATAAGATAACTTCCTTTTGAAGGAAGGTTATTCAATGTAAATTCTCCATCATTGTTGGTTACTGCCGAAACTTTTAAATCAGGAATAAAAATGGTTGCCCCTGGCAACGTTTGTTTGGTGCTGGCATCAATAACCTTACCTGTTATATTCTTTAAAGCGGCAGCAAAAACAGTGCTGCTTAATAATGTATATAGAATTACCAAGCCAATAAGCTGTAATTTTTTCATGTGTTGTAGTAAATAAAAATGATAGAAAAACCAAAGCAATAGCTAAATGAAGCCAGTTTTAGTTTTTCAAATAAATAATTTGATTAAGCGCGGATGCGCTTGAAAAGAAAAAATTATGCTAAAGGGGGACCTCGTAAGCAAGTGCGCTTTATTTCGGTAAAAGCATTGTTTAAGGTAGGTTCGATTCGGCTAAAAATTTTGGCCGATAAGAAGATTCTGTAAATGTGGTGCGTTTGCACATAATTTTTTTCAAAACTAGCATTACAGATTAAACAGGTATCGCCATGGGCCTGCACGTGGCTAACATGTTTACAGTTGACCTCTTTCTGCACAACCGGAAGAGGGTTATGGTGGTGAAGTACACTCCACGGAGTTAAAGCAATAGCAAATACAATCAGCATAAATGCCGATAAATATTTCTTAATGTTTTGTCTATGCTTTTTCAACAGGCCAAAAGTAGTAATTCCTAAGCAATTATATATATTTACAAAGTAACATTGTATTTATGGTTTTATGACTCGCGATTTAGTCAATGGTTTAAGGGGAGTGATGAGTTTAGTAATAAGTTATGGACATGCCAGTTGTGCGTCAATTTCGTTGTTATACACAATAGGAGGATAGTAAATTATGAAGTTTATCAGGAAAAATATATTCAATGCACTATTTATCATTATCCTTTTGATAATTGTTTTTGTACCTGATGCAAAAGCATTTTTAATTAGGGGATTAATGGAAATTGGTTTTTATTCGCCAAAAGTTGAAAGCCCAAAGGAAATCGCAACGAGCCTTGACGGAATCCAGTTTAAGGATGTAAAAGGAAATGTGATTGATCTTGGCGATTTAAAAGGAAAAGTCATTTTTCTTAATTTCTGGGCAACCTGGTGTCCTCCCTGTAGAGCTGAAATGCCATCGATTAACAAATTATACACTCAGTTTAAAAATGATAAAAATGTTGTTTTCATTTTTGCGGATGCAGATGGCGATTTTGCCAAATCGGGCAAGTTTATGTCCGACCGTAAATATGCGAT
>NZ_JBFTQI010000823.1:0-3758 GCF_056398925.1 Pedobacter sp. 01T416_2 | reverse complement strand
GTTAACAACATTATACTTGCAGTTGGTAGGTTTATGTTTGCAGTTGATGGTTTTACCAGCGCAGTTAACAACTTTATTAGAGAAGTTGACCCTTCCTAAAAAAGCTTGACAGTTTTGGTGATTAATTACTAAGGCTTTTTACACCAATTTACTTGATTTACTAATACAATATAACTTTTAATTTTTATTAGTTCTAAGGGTTATTTTGTTTGGGGTTATTCCTGGTTTATATCCTGCCGTTTTCCTTATTCCTTGGATTTCTTTTCCTCTTATCCCAATTACGGAACAACAACGGGTTTGCTTTCCTTATTACTGGTTTTGTAATTCTTTTTCCTCCAGTATTTCTTAAGTGTTCCATTTCTTTCGTGCGCCATTATAGGGGTGAGCCTGCCACAGCTATCATGTATCCTGATGCTGTTATATTTGGTTACGGCATCATCTACGGCTGCTTTTGCCTTTTCAAAAGAGGGAAAGGTTTCTTTAAGCCCATGTTCATACTTCAGTATCCCGTTAATCCTTTCTGCAATGGCATTTTCATATGGATCCCCCTTTTCGGTCATTGATAGCTGTATATGTAAATAGTCTATTACCCGAACATATTCATTGCAGCAGTACTGTATGCCTCTGTCGCTGTGATGGATAAGCCCTGAAGTTCTTTTCAGGTCCTTGGCTGCCATCAACAGTGCATCAACAGCTCCTTCACTATGCAGGGTCGGGTGAAGTTTGTGACCTACGATCTTTCGGCTATAGGCATCGGTAACAATGCTTAGGTAGCTGAAACCGGAAGCCTGCCGGATATAGGTGATATCGCTTACCCATAATACCCCTGGGTTATTGATCACCTTTTCACGGATCAGGTTTGGGTATTTCATGTAATGATGATTGGACATGGTGCAGTAGGGCTTTCTCCTACGGTGCCTGATGAGCATCCCATAACTGCCCATAAGCCTATAAAGGCCATCCCTTCCCAGTTTTATTCCATGGGCTGTAAAATCTTCCTTCAGCATGTGGTAGAGTTTATCGACCCCGCAGTATGGAAGCTGTTCCCTAATCTCTGTAACCAATCTGACGACCAGTGCATCGCGCATATGCATTGCTGGCTGTGTTTTTTGTTCATACCAGGCCTGACGGCTCTTGCCAAACAGTCTGCAGTAGTAGCTTAGGCTAAAGCTACCGTAAAGCTGCATCAATAGTGTTACTGTTTGGCACCAGGCTTTTTTCTGATGTTGATCTTGAGTTTTTCCTCAGCTACATCTATTAGTGTATTGAGGGCAATATTGTGCATCCTGGCATCCTCAAGCTGCTTTTCCATCGCTTTTATCTGCTTCTGTAATGCAATCAGATCCTGTCTTTCCTGTTGGGTCATTTCTATGGGTTCTGAAATAATATCGTCCGAATACCTCTTGCGCCAGGTTCTTATCAGTTCTGGTCCACTTGAGGGACTGATGTTAAACTTCCTGATCGCTTCGCTAACTGTCATTTCCCTTGCTTCCAACTGAGATACCAGCCATCGCCTGAAGGAAACTTCATAAGCATTGTGGTCATCCGTACGGTCGAAAGAATCGGAAACTAAAATACTAAATCCATTGCTTTTTTTCTCTTGATTCATTTTGAGTTTTTTTAAGCCAAAATGTGTCAAGCTTTTTTAGGAGAGGACAAGTAGGTTACTTTTAGTTTGCAGTTAACAGCTTTTAGTTTGCAGTTAAGAATATGATAAATGCAATTAGCTGCTCTGGTTTGCATGGACTGATTAGGGGGGACTATTCTCCTTTTTTGTCCGTAATTGTTTTTGAACAGATAGCTTTCTCCATGATTTCGCCCTTAGAAGCAATTAAACCTAGCCAATGTGAACATTCGTCACGAGATAACACAATTGCAGCATGAATAACCGCTCTTTTATCCCAAGGGCCTAATGCATCAATATTGTCTTTGATTTCTTTTACCCAAGTTTTATCATTTGATCTTCTCGCAATCAAAGCTTGTTCTCTCACTCTTATTATTTTTGAATAATCTATTTTAATATCAGTCTTGTTGAATGAAAGGTTTTGGAATAGGGTGAAGATCCAAATGTTTAAAAAGGTATCATTTAAATACGATTTATCAAGAAGCTTTGCGAATTCGACTTCATATCTTTTAGCAGTTTTGTCATTGAGCACACGAGAGAAATATATTACAATTTCTCTTATGACTGGAAGCAAATTGTCAAAGTGCTCAAAAATCATTGGTATAATCCCTCTAACCTTATATCGACCCGCTTGCCTAAGAATATGTCTCATTAATCCTAGATCGACTTTTTCAAATGAAGTTTTCAATTCTTTCTTCATTTTTCAAATGATTTGCAAGAAAATCCTTTGTAGTTATAATTCTTGTTTTGTCTGAAGAAAGAACTAACCTATGGTTTGAATGCAGATAAATAGTCAAATCATGAAGAAGTTTTTGAGCTTCAATTTTGTTAGAAAAAAAGATATTTATGTCATCAACATATCTAGTAAAATTCTCTGTATGCCTAATGATTTTATTGTCAATATCGGATAATATTGCTTCTGAAACAATGATGCTTGGAACTGGTCCAACAGGAATACCTTTAGAAATATTATTGTTAAGCCCTAATAAAAATCTCTCAAAATCACTATTGTTTGTCGATCCGGACTCTTCTAGAATATTACTTACTCTATGAAGATATATTTGGTTATAGAAGTCTACAAGGTCTGTCATAAGTACAAAGCCATCTTCAAATTTGTTAGCTAGTTCTTCAGCCTTTGAAAGAAAATGTTCAAACCCTTTATTATCTTTATCAAAAAAAGAGCCGTCGTTATCAGGATTTAGCCTGTAAGAGCAAGCAATGTAACGTTCTTTAGGAATTCTAACTTCCTCTATTTTAGAAGCATTTTCAAATGCCAAAGCAGTATAAATTAAACTGTCAATTGGGTCTAATTGATGTACCACTCTATATGCTCCATTTGGTTTTGGCGATGCAGATATAAATGGTGTTTTCGGTGCATATTTATCTACATCAATCGTCAACAGATACTTTAATACACTGTCCCAATCATGTTTAATGGCTTTAAATTCAAACAAAGTTGGGTAAAAGTCGCTATCATAAAATTTTATTAGGTGAATTAATGCCCACTCATACGATTCTCTTTTTATTGTAGCCATTCGTGTTTATTTGATTATCCGCCTACTTATAAAACATAAGATAAATATTTTATAGCATAATTGATTATAATTAATCAAAGTATATTGCCAAATTTTAGAAATTGGATATTTTGAGAGATTTGCAAATGGTCAATGTTAATGCTTAATATTCCACTTATCAGTAGCTGGATCATATTTCATCTTATCACGATAATAGTCTAATAATATCATAGCAGAATCAAGTTGCTTAGATTCGAAGCTTATCTGTCTTTTACTTTCCTTGAATTTAATGTTATAATATTTTGTTACTAGATTTAACTTAGTTTGTAGATTGCTAACCTTATTTTCAATGTTATTAATAGCTTTGTTCTTTGTCTCTAATTGTTGGTTTAAGCTATCGTTCTCTTTGGAAAGCATATTGTAAGTAACAACTTGTTCGTCTCTAACTAAGTAATTGTAAGTGGTAGTAGTAACTGAGTCGTTCTTTTTGATTTCCTTAATCTCCAAAATTTTCCTGACTAAAGAATCATTTTTTAGGTCGTTGATTTCGTTATTGAACTTGATGACTTTAGGGGTTTTTAGGTCGTTGATTTCGTTATTGAACTTGATGACTTTAGGGG
>NZ_JBFTQI010000822.1:0-2485 GCF_056398925.1 Pedobacter sp. 01T416_2 | reverse complement strand
GGATTACGTTTTTTGCAAATAGCATGTCCGATCTTGTAGCATCCAGGAAGCGTTGTACAAAAGCCTTGGATTTCTTTCCCTCATAATCAGCAGCAAAAACCTTACCCGGATATCCAACCCTTAAGCTCCCATCAAGAACACTCAGGCAGATGATCTCATCCAGCGATACTGCCGAGGTTATATGCGTCGAATGACTGGTGATAAATACCTGCCGGGCTTTATTCTTTACATTTTCCTTTAAGAACTTTAAAAACTTATACTGCATAGAAGGATGAAGATGCGCTTCAGGCTCCTCAATTACGAGTATAGGAAAAACCTTGGCATTACTGCCCAGATATTGCCCGTTGGTATCCATCTGCATCTTTGCAAGCAGAAGAGACATAAATATTAAATTATTGTAACCCAGCCCATTGTGTGTGGCAGGAATTTCCATACCTGTGCCGTATTTGATAATCAGCCGCAGAGTCGAATAAAGCTCCACTTCCGAAATACTGCCATCGAACCCAGGTTCAGCATCATTATGCGAGGCTCCGGTATCATTGGCATACTTTAGAATCTGACCTTCTCCATCCTTCATCCTTTCCTTTAAAAGATCCAAAAGTACATTTGCATTTGCAGCAAACTTTTCTTTCTGAACTTTGATTTCTGCCAGTTTTTCCGCTGAAGTCTTACCATTGTTCTTGATCTCAAAATCAATAAAAAAATCTACAACCTCCCTGAGAAGCGTATTTCTTCCGGTAAACATATCACGCTCTACATCCCTGATCGCATTCAAAAACTGATAATCAAATTTATGGATCGATTCGCTTTCAGCAGTAATCTTGAAGTTGGGATCCCCACCATAGGTTTTATGGATAAACTTTCTTAAAAAATCATGTTTGATTATATTCCATGCCTCTTTCGAATCTTTGGCTGTAGCGAGAGCCGCCCTGTACTCATCGTGCTCACCTGCAGGCAGAAAATACTCATAGGTTAGCTGAGCTCGGTATGGCGTCTCAAGTTTAGTCAGCCAGCCCGATACAGTTACTAGATCATCCCYTGTAAGATCCTCCCCTACGCTTTCATCGATAGTCAAAGCTATCTGGACCTTTGGCGGATGGCTTTTCAACACAGATAAGTCCACTTCTTTATTGAAGTCATCAACCTCAAGTTTTCTGGACACAGTGGGATCCAAGATCAGCGATAAAGATTTCAATAGATTGGTTTTCCCGGCATTATTGTGCCCGATGAGAACGTTGACACCTTCATTGAAATCTATATTGGTAGATACAAAATTTCTGAATCCATTGATATGGATTGATGATATATACATAATTGATATGGAGAGGTTGAAAGAAGCAAATTAGATATTTTTTTCTGAAGTAATAACTTTTTGAAATTACGGATAAAAAAACACAAAGAATAACCGTTAGATTATATTTCGGGATTGATTAAGCACAAACCACAAAGGGTTCCATGCAGGTCTTTTTAATCCTTCGGCTTATGAATGTGCGGCTTTAAATCAGGATGTTTGGGCTTTGTTTCGGGCAGAACCCTTCTTCTTTTATCATCCTTGCCATCATCTGTTTTGGGCTTAGGCCCGGGTTTGATTGCTTCCATAGTAATTAGTGAATTTAGTTTAGATATATAATCCGGTAAAGCTAAACAGGCCTGAATGCAATTGGATACGGTTTCCCGTAAAACCGAAAAAAATATAACAAAAGCAATACGCAAGAAAATATTATGAAGGCAATTTCGAAAAAAACACTAATTTGACCTTCAAAAAAACGCTCTTGAACCCACAACAAAACATACTCAAATTCTGGCGGGATGTAGAAATATTTAACTTACCAGACCTGTCGAACAGTATCCAACTAATTGAGAAAAATACTCCACTCCCATGGGCATTACCCCAGCAACCACTAGAGGATGCAAAGCGCAGGTACATCTTATATTTCGGCAAGCAACTTAAAATCGACGTTGTCAAAATCATCGAAGAGCATACTGGTGAAGCAGAAGAAAAACCGGACTGGATGGAAAAAGTGACAGGCAATACATGTATGGCTGTATTGATCCTAGAAGAAAACGGGCAGATCAGTGACGAGGGCGCTTACCTCCAGGCCTCTTACCTGCATGGATTAAAATGCCTTCAGAATGAAGAAGAAATGGAAAAAGTGGTGGAAAAGCTGGAAAAAGTACAGGAAGCTTTTACCGAGAGGCATAGTATAAAGCCACTTTCTGATGAAACAGATGAGCCAGTCCAACAGCATTTTATCGGCTGGAAGGAGTTGGAAAGAGAGATTAGCGTACTCAAAAGTTTAAACATCCAGGACCTCGAATGTGAACCAACCATTTATTGCCAGAGCATTATCATATCCAAAAAAATCAAAAATGCGGACACCAGTTTCCTCAACAGCTTTTATCTTGATGATCTAAACCAACTTATCAACCATCCAAAAAAATGGAACAAAGGACTGAACAACTACCTCAACCCGGAGCTCGATCC
>NZ_JBFTQI010000821.1:0-2492 GCF_056398925.1 Pedobacter sp. 01T416_2 | reverse complement strand
CGCAATGAACATGGCCAATAAAGAAGCAAACATTTCAAATCTTTTCGAGCTTTTTAACATCTTGGCCTCGGTAACCACAATACCTTTCTTTTCTTTGGCTGGTTTGTAAATGTTGAGGATAAACAATGTACTAGCGCTGTTCAGCCCTGGAGAAAATGAGGTAATAGCAGCGCCAAAAATAACGGCAGCAATAAAACCGCTGAGTACAGGGGGCGATACATCGCTTACCACCCTCGAAAAAACTTCAGTCGTGTTTTGCATGTTGCTGTACATATGAACAGCAATAATTCCCGGCAGCATAAATAATAAGGGCCCAAGAAGTTTGCCCGCACAGGCCAGAGCAATTCCCTTCTGGCTGGTTTTAAGATCAGAAGAAGCCAATGCCTGTTGCACAATTACCTGTTCCGTACCCCAATAAAAGAGGTTCATTAAAATCATACCGGTAAAAATGGTCGAAAACGGAATGGCATCACCTGTTTTTCCTATTGAATTAAAGTGTTCGGTTTTTGAGGTAAGAATAGTATGCATACCCTGTTGCAGATCTCCATTTCCTACATGCCTCACCCCAAAATAAGCAAGTAACAATGCACCGGTAAACATACAGGCACCCAATACAAGATCAGAAATAACGATGGCTTTTAAGCCGCCCAATATAGAATATAAACTGCCCACAAGCCCGATGCACCAAACCAAAATCCAGATGCTGCTGCCATAACTGATGTTCCAGATATCAGAAAAATGAAACAGGCCATTTAGCGCAACTGCACCACTATACAATACAATAGGCAAGAGGTTAACGAGGTAGCTGATCAGAAAAAGGAAGGAGACGAGTTTTTTGGTTTGCGGATCGYACCGGCTTTCCAGAAAATCGGGGGTGGTAGACATGGCGCCCTTCAAATAAACCGGGATCACAAATTCTGAAACCAATAACATGGCAAATACAGAACTTACGCCCCAGGCCATTACCGTCATATTGTTGATGTATACCGATTCGCTGCTGCCTACAAATTCGGCGGCACTGATGTTGGTGAAGAATAATGCACTTCCCACAGCAGTAAAACTTAAGGTACGATTGGCCAGAAAAAGCCCGGCTGAAGTCGTGATTTTATGCTTTCGGGTTTTGATCCAGGAAATCAATGCAACAAGAAAGGTTACCACTATAAAAGTAACGAGCGCCGTAGTATTCATGTGCTTTAGCTTATAACGAATTTCTTCTGATGAGTACTGTTGGAATGATTTCCTGTATTTTTTCTTTTTTCAGCACCGCATGCGCAACTTTTTTGCCCATTAACGAAAAATCGGCCGAATAAGTTGTAATGCCCCCGCCTATAAGTTCTTTTACCACCTCATCGTTATGCGAAAGGATGCCGATATCTTTTCCCACCTGTAGCTGCTTTGCTTCGCAATCTTTCAATATTTTCCAGATTTCGGAATTGTTCAGTGTAAAGTAAACCTTGCCTTTTTCTACACTTCCAGGCTCATATTCATTTATTATCCTGGTATTTACAGCGAAATCTTTCGTAAACTTTTTAAAGGCCCTGATAATTTCGACTGGATCTAACGAACCAGGAACATGAAAGAAAATCATTTCATCGAACTTTTTTATGGTATCGGCAAGTTCGGCTAAAACTTGGTAGGTAGATTGCTCAAATTCCTGAGTAACATAATTAAATTCACCTTTTAAGGCTTCGTAACGGTCGAACATGATCAGTTTGTTGCTCGGTAAGCTATCTAACAGGTGTTTGGTTTTAGGATGTGGAATTGGCGAAATTACATAAACACCATATTTACCTTTAATCATATCCAGCATGGTTTCGAACATGGTAATATTGCCGTGATGAAAGAAAACATCGATGTGCACATTTGGCCCAAGTTCATTCCTGAAATTACGGTAAAACTGCTCCTGGAAAGAATCAATCAGGTACATCAGTAGCGCTACCTTTAAGGTTTGTTCGGTATCGTCGTTAGCCACAAAATACCCTAAACGCTTTTTCGATTCCACTATACCGCGGCTAATCAACTCGCGATAACCTTTCATTACCGTTTCGCGGGCAAAACCAAGCTCTTTAATCAAAACATTGATAGAGGGGAGCGCTTCACCCTTAGAAATAATCCTTTCATCAATGGCATTAATAAAACCCTGAACAAACTGCTCATGTTTTGAATAAGAGGGTATTTCTTCGAGTTCCTGTATTTTTTCGAAAATAGTTATCATAAAGTAGATTGGGCTACACTAGTCTATAGGTTTGTAATTCTGCTTTGCCTTTTAATTTACAAGGTAATAAAATTCAGTTAATCAACAATCGAAAAAATATTCCATATCTCATTTTTGTCTCATGTTGAACTGTAAAGATAGGTTATGTAACAATAAAGGCACAAAATTGCCTGTTTTTGTTAAGAGGTAACCTAATACTGAGCGCGTTTTTTTTACAAAAGCCAAAAATAAGTTTTGCAATTCTAATAAAAGATCATTTATATTTACATAATAATAG
>NZ_JBFTQI010000820.1:0-4411 GCF_056398925.1 Pedobacter sp. 01T416_2 | reverse complement strand
GCATTTAAACCAGCTGGTTTGGAAGTAGCTTATCCCAATGTGCTCTCTTATGAAGGCGTTATAGGTATGGAACAAAATATTGGAGGCGGTTTGGCCACGCCAAACAACAACTTATTCCTTCCATTTTTACGTAATGCAGTGGGGCCGATGGATTACACGCCCGGGGCCATGCGTTCGGCACATAAAGAGGATTATAAACCTAGCTGGGTAAATACCATGAGCATTGGTACCAGGGCGCATCAGCTGGCCATGTATATTGTTTTTGAAAGTGGTTTTCAAATGCTGGCCGATAATCCTTTTAACTATTTAAGAGAGCCCGAAACCACTTCGTTTATTACCAGCGTTCCCGTAACCTGGGATGAAACTAAAATCCTGGATGCAAGCGTTGGCGAATATATCGTTACAGCTAAACGTAAAGGCGACAAATGGTTTATTGGTGCTATGGGCAACGATCAAAAACACGACTTGAAAATTGAAACCGGTTTTTTGAAACCAAATGCAAATTACCAGATCAACCTGATCAAAGATGGCATCAATGCCGATTTTCAGGCAATGGATTTTAAACGCATCGTAAAACCAATTAAAGCAGGAGAAACGATCGATATCAATATGGTAAAAGACGGTGGCTTTGTTGCTGTAATTGAGCAAGTTAAATGACAGTATTAATGTTTTTGTTGAAGGAGCTTATTAGTTAAATAAGCTCCTTTTTTATTGAGATGAAGTAGCAACTATACCAAAGGATAGCACTATCCTCTGGTATAGTAGTAGCTTTTTGATACTTCGTATCTATAATTTTGCCAGACATAAAAAGGCAAAAAAAATGAAAATATTACATCTTATATCAAGCCCGAGAGGCGAAGCATCATTCAGTATTAAATTGGGAAATGCGATTGTTGAAAAATTACAGGCTGCAAATCCGGGAAGCACTTTAACTACACATGATCTTACCAATACCCCATTTCCACATTTGGAAGAGGTACACATCAATTCTTTTTTTACACCGCAAGAAAATCACACGGCAGAATTTTCGGAAGCAATAAGACATTCAAATGAGGCCATTGCCGAACTTAAAGATGCTGATGTGATTGTAATTGGTGCGCCGTTGTATAATTTCGGTATTCCTTCTACTTTAAAAGCATGGATCGATCATATTGCACGTGCCGGTCAAACCTTCAGCTACTCAGAAAAAGGCCCCGAAGGTTTGGTAAAAAACAAAAAAGTATATCTGGCCATTTCGTCTGGCGGCGTGTATTCGGAGGGACCAATGAAGCCTTACGACTTTACAGAATCATATTTAAGATCTGTTTTAGGCTTTATGGGCATGGTTGACATTACAGCATTCAGGGCCGAAGGCTTAAGCATGCCTACTATAAAAGATGTAGCGCTGGGTAAAGCAGTTGAAAGTATAATACTTTAAGGGGGTTAATTCGTCATTGCGAGGAGGAACGACAGCCTGTCCCGACTTTTCGGGAAAGCAATCTTTCATACTGCCTGGTACAAGATTGCTTCATCCAATGAAAAATTGGCTTCGCAATGACGATTTCCTTTAATTAAGCAAATATTTATCTACTCTATTAACAAAATCGTTCAGATCGAAAGGTTTGTTGATGAAATCTTCCGCATCACATTTAGCCTTAACTGCGTTCAAATGGTTGTTAGCCGACATCATCATTACCGGAATATCATGTGTTTTAATATTTCGCTTTAGCGTATTACAGATATCCAGACCATTTCCATCAGGCAACATAATATCAAGAATTACCATATCTGGCCGGTGTTTACTCATTTGAAACCAAAAATCGTTGGTGTTAGGGCAGGTCTTTACTTCGTAAAGTTCTTCGATCAATAAAAATTCGATGATTTCTCTAATACTCGGATTGTCTTCTACTACATAGATGCACTTTTTCATAAGCTCTATTTTTATTATATAGATAACTAGTCTAGCTATCAGATGTTTAAGATAGTTATGCACAATACTGGAGTTATTAACCTTTTGGTACGCCGTGTCATGCATTTCTATAATTTTTGTGCTGACTAAAAAAAATACAAAAATAAATTTTGATACTAATTTTTTTAGTATAGATTTGCTTTTGAAGAGACAGAATACAGGAGATATCATAAAGATAATCCGATGTATTTAATTGATGATTTTAAACAAAAAGCTTCTTGCTTGGTTTGTTTGCTGATATATTTATTTTTTCTATGACCGTTACCGTTTTAGCCATATTCGAAACAGATTTTAGACCAGATCTTTCATTAGGTAAAATCATGAATGAAAGACTGAGGATTGCTGCTGCAGATCTGCAGGACATTCATTTGCAGCATTTACAGGCCATTGGGCAACGTAGTGATGATTTAGTGGTGTATATAAGTTATAACCCCAAATATAAAATAAGATGGCGTCGTGATATTTTATGGCGGTCGTCATTCTCGCCTAAGCGGGAATCTTAATTCGATAAACTTACTTTTATGATGGATAGATTATAGAAGTCTAAAATAAATAGATGGCATGAAAGATGTTGAAATAAATCCGATAGCTATCGAATCAGCATGACGATTTCTCGACTATAGCCTAATAAAATTCAAACAAAAAGAGGTTGTGTCATAAATATAGATTTGTCATCCTGAGCCTGTCGAAGGACCTATTTAAATACTCTTTAAGGTGTTTCGACAGGCTCAACATGACATCATCTGAGCTGAAATTGCCTTTATGATAAACCTCTTTCGTTTTCTATGGTCGTAAATGGATCTCAGCGATTAAACTAAAAATCCTCCGCCCAATAAATCATTTCCTTCGTAAAATACCGCCGATTGTCCTGGTGCAATTGCTGAAACATTGTGATCGAACACCACACGCATTTTATCTTTTTCCTGAACAATTGTACTTAGCATACCCGTATCTTTGTAGCGGATTTTGGTAATCACATCATTCATTGGTTCTTCAATGCTTGCATATTTTATCAGGTTAATGTTACGTACCATGGCTTCGCGGCGTTCAAGCTCATCAGCTTTACCCAAAACTACCGTATTACTTTCTGGCAGGATCTGCGTTACAAACATGGGCTCGCCAAAGGCAACGCCTAAACCTTTACGTTGGCCAATGGTGTAAAAAGGATAACCTTTATGTTGCCCAACAACCATTCCATTACTTAAAATGAAATTTCCGCCGGCTACTCTATCTTCTAAATCTTCTACTTTATGTTTTAGGAAAGCCCTGTAATCGTTATCCGGAACAAAACAGATTTCGTAACTCTCCGATTTTTTTGCCAGTTCTTCCTGTCCCATATCCAAAGCCATTTGTCTGATTTCAGATTTTGCAAAACTGCCCAATGGGAATTTAGTACGCGAAAGATTTTCTTGCGAAACGCCCCACAGTACATAAGATTGATCCTTGTTTTCGTCTTTTCCTTTTGAAATTACATAACGGCCGCTGTCTTGCTGGCGGATATTGGCATAGTGCCCTGTTGCGATAAATTCGCAATCGAGTTTATTGGCACGTTTTAAAAGTGCTTCCCATTTAATGTGTGTATTGCACAAAACACATGGATTTGGGGTTCTTCCGGCAAGGTATTCATCAACAAAATTATCGATTACATAATCGCCAAATTCATCCCTGATATCAAGGATATAATGGGGAAAGCCATAGTTTACGGCAAGTGTACGGGCATCGTTGATACTATCTAATGAGCAACAGCCAGTTTCTTTACTGCTACCGCCAGAAGTAGCATAATCCCAGGTCTTCATGGTTAAGCCAATAACCTCATAACCCTGCTCATGCAACATTACAGCCGCTACCGAACTATCAACCCCGCCACTCATGGCAACCAGAATTCTACCGTGTTTACTCATCTTAAAAATATTGGATGCAAAAATAAGGTTTATTTAGCTGAAATTATTTAAAGCAAGTCAGTTACTTGTAAAAAGCGGTTGTTAAATAACTTGCTTATCACTTAGATGCGCTAAAGTGGCTCAGGTGTTCAGTAATATTTTGAAAATGGGTGGTCCGGTGTTAGTGGCTGTCAGTAGTCCYGCTATCCCTTCAAGTCCTTCCCGATGAATCGGGATACCTCACCTCCGGGCTTTCCGTTCCATCAGGTTTACATTATAAAGTCTGTGGTCTTTGGCAATTACAAAAAACTCACATAAATCACTCAGCTTTTCGAAACTTGAAGGGAAACCGCAATAAATTGTATCTTCAAGCTTATTAAATGTATTTTTTATTTTACTTAAACGTTTTAGTTATATGTTTTATACATATTTGAAGATAAATTAATACCTTAGAATTTTCAACAAAACAAGCTAAATTTTAAAAAGATATGATTAAAAAAATTATCCTGCCCTGTCTTTTGCTATCGGTCCTGGTTACATCGGCACAACAGAATCTGGTGCAGTATGTTAAGCCCATTATTGG
>NZ_JBFTQI010000819.1:0-2497 GCF_056398925.1 Pedobacter sp. 01T416_2 | reverse complement strand
GCGTGCTCAGTGATCTGAAAAAACGTAAAAGCTATATTTATTACGGAGCGATTGCGGCACAATTGGGCCTGGAAAAAACAGATCCCGAGGTGGATTCGATCTGGGAAGATAATTTATTGCAGCTGATCAATCCGGAGGACATGGAAAAAAAAATCCGGCTCGAACTGCAGTTTTTTCAGTTACTTAATGCGATTTCTCCAGAAGAACGTACAGATTTCGAAGCTGTAACCAGGCTTCGGCTGGTCAGGGCGAATGGAAATATTGTATCATTGAGGCACCGGTTGATCTACATCAGCAGTACTGCCGAAGGTAGTATCAGCTTAGCGCTCTGTCTGTACCATAGGATTTTCGACCACCCGGATCTGGGATGCCCTGACGCAATGATTATCAACAGTCAGAGCGGGGCTGTGATCGACCTAAACCGGGAAAAATTCTTGAATATTTTATCGGAAAGGGAAAAAGAAATATTACAAATGATCGGCTATGGACTCAAGAGTAGGGAAATATCGAAAAAATTAGCGATCAGCATTAATACGGTAAACAGGCACCGGCAGAATATTTTTCAAAAGTTGAATGCAACAAATGCGATCGAAGCATGTAGAATTGCCGAGGCGACGGGTTTATTGAAATAAGATCGCTGTGAAAGGCTTCCACAGTTGAACTTGAAATGCGGGACTGGAAATATATACTGTTGTATTCTGTCCAATACCTCTATATATTAGAACTTGATGATACCCCAAATCATAAGAATACAGAATATATTGAAATCTAAATGGAATAATGTCCCACAAAATATCCTTTAGGAAAGGCATCTGCGGTTTTTGCGGTCACCCGAAATGATCCATAGGCAGGCCATCCAACTCACTAAGGCTGTAGAGATCCCTAACTCAGGGTCCGCAAGGGTAAATGATGACAGTATCGCTATGACAGAAACAGCACTGGCGAACAAAAATGGAAGAAATTTTTTCATATCGGCACTTAAAGTAATTTGTGTACCTGGTTCAAAAATCAAACCAAGTAGTTGCTTATTGAAAGGCAGATGATCAATATTTCTTTAATCTGACATTTCTACCAAAAAAGTCAGTTTATAGCAGTTTTTATTTCCTTTTGCAGACCAAATTGGTTTATGTTTTGGCATCCGATGATTAATCCTTTAGGATTGGAATGTCCTCCGGAATTAAATCTTCCGATTACAAAATATACATTAGGAAAGACAGCTTTGGGATACAGATATTTTAGCGCCATAAATGCTGCCCGGCATTGCTTTTTATTCTCGAGCATTCCATAGATGGCGAAGTTGACAGCACTCCGCTGACCTGCAGGCACCGAGAAATAACCTGAACACATCATGAGAGCTGACATGTTTTGATTCATTTGTTAACTTCCCGTCTCCGCATCTTCGCGGATGTCTTTAGGATCGTCCTTTTCGAGGGTAGCCGTAAGGTCTGCAGCCTCAGAACCTTCATTTTGGCCAACCGGACCATCAGAAGGTAGCGATGTGCTTTGCTTTATACCGGTGGCTGTTTCGTCTTTTTCGGGTAAACCCATGTTCTTGCCGTTTTCATCTTCGCCTGGGTTGATCTGTTTGTTCTCCTGTGTCATATGATTTGTGATTAAGGTTTGAGATCACCGGGTTTTTCATCCAGGTATTTTTCCGCTCTTTCCTGCCATTGATGTCCCTCATCGTCAGGGCTGTTGTTCTGCATTGGCTCAGATGCTAACAATTCAATGAGGGCTTTTGCAGTGGGGCCTGCAGAAAGTGGATTTTGCCCTGTAATAAACAATCCGTCTGTTTCTACGTGGGAAAGGAAGGGCAGTAAGGCTGTTTTCACTTCAGCTCCAAGTTCTTTCAAACGTGTTTGAAGCTCATAAGGGACATTTCCGCTACGACCTACCAATGTTTCTTCCGTATTGCTGAAAGCGGAGAGAACCTTTCCTTTTAGTAGGCCCGGTCTTTGTCTTTCCGCGCTGATGAGTGCTGCAGGACCATGGCAAACTGCTGCAACAGGTTTTCCTGCATCGAGGAAATCCAGTATCAGAAGGCCGCTGTTATTATCTACCGCCAGATCCCATAGCGGTCCATGTCCACCGGGATAAAATAAGGCATCGAAGTCAGTATGCCTGATCTGATCCAGAACAGTGGTCTGGCTAAAGTCAGCCTTTGCCTGCTCATCATCCTGAAATCTGCGGTTGGAGCCGGTAAGGTGTTCGGTCAATTCGCTCATCGGGTCAACCGGCGGCCTGCCGCCTTTAGGGCTTGCCAGGGTAACTGTATAACCTGCGTCAATGAATTCGTAATAGGGATCAGTGAATTCACCCAGCCACACGCCGGTTTTGCTTTCTGTATTTTCCATCGAACTGTGGGAGGTCAATACCATTAGAATCTTTTTCATATCGTTTTATTTTTTATTTGATATCATCTGGACCAACTTCATTGCCTTCCTCGTCAATTTGTTGGTGTTTGTTCCAATTGGTATTTCCGCTCGTGCTGTTTCCG
>NZ_JBFTQI010000818.1:0-2499 GCF_056398925.1 Pedobacter sp. 01T416_2 | reverse complement strand
AGGTAAATGTGCACTTTTAAGACTATATCTTTCTTTAGCAAGCTCTTCTAAAACTTGAGCTCTGGAATATCCCCACGCTGATGAAACATAGTGCATATGGGGCTCAGCTTCATGAGCCTTCTCTTTTCCATAAATCCCCTTCATAGTACGAAACAGGCAATGCCATACACCTCCTTTGGCAAAAAAGTTTACGATTACACGATGGTTTTCAGTTATGGCCAGATGTAATTGGTTATTTGTTAGATCGGTTTTCCCAGCAGTTTCAATCTCATTATCTGGATTACGGTAAATGAATCGTGGATATTTTTTGCCAATTAATTGTTTTGGTTTGTGCTCAAAAGTATAGACTGAAAACTTATAACCAAATGTATCAGAAGACTGGATAATAAAAGCAAAAAATAGCTCATGATTTAATCTTGCCTCGCGAAGCAACTCTATTTGTTCCTTTTTCTTGGTTGAGAACAGGATTTTTTTAAACATCTCTGGCAATTCATATTTCAGAGCAGCTTGATACCGCACCTGCCAATCTCTGGCAGCACGCTCAATAATTTTCTTTTCCCCAACATAGCCTAGCCTTTGGTTAAGCAACTTAAAATAAGAACGAGCCATTGTCAAAGCAACTTCTTTTTCGTGCATAGCATAATAATATGCAGGGTTTACATCTACGGCAGTTTTCGCTTCGGCGGCAATAAAGTATCCGCCAGTTTTGGGATCCGGGGTGGTTTGTGTATGAAACATATTTCAGACTATTCTTGGTTAGACAGTGATCTTTTTGAGTTCCTCTTGCATTCTTCTAAAATTTTACTGAACATCGAATCCAGTGCTTTGTTGATTTCATCATCAGTTTTCCCAAAGACAATAAAACTTAGCTTTTTCCTCTCTTCATTATATTCTTGATCACTATATTTCTCTGTCACTTAACTCAATCCGATCCTGATTGGCATGTGATAATTGGATGATCGTCTTAACAATGAAGTCATAGAATTTATTGAAAACTTGATTTCACCAAAATCCGACCAAATTCTCTCTATGGAATAGAATTTCTAAAAGTTCATCGAAAGATGGGCTTTTTTGTTTAAAAGCCTTCCAACTAACTTTAAGTATTTACTGCATTTCAAATATAAAATTCTGCTGAATATAGATTTACATCAAAAACCATGGCACATAATTAAATCCACATTCATACGCGACAAGCATACACTAGCGAGGCATACTCATTCGCGATAAGGTATAGTAAATAGCTATTCACTACACCTTTGAAAAGAATGTATTTTTTTCTTTACTATTATATATTAACTAAAATGGTGCCTCTTCGTCAGAATAATTCAATGAACGTGGAGGCTGACTGCATGCCACTTCAATCTGATTTAAGGCTTTTGACATCAGCTGGCTGATCGGTTTGGCATGTACATTAAGTTCACTAGAAATCCGGTTAGGCCTTCTGAAACTTTTTCCGTAAGCCAGCACACCAATATCGGCCATACGGTATTCCATAACCCTGTGACTTACCCCAAAGTAGTTGCTTAAATGGTCAATGGTCAACAGAAAATTGCTCCAATTTTCTGGCACATTGTCAACGTGAACATGGTTAGGCCTGCGTCTGGCTCTTATACTTTGGCATTCTATCAGCCTAACTACGGTATTCAATTCTGGCATCATTAAACAGGCCGCAAATTTATTGGCTTGCCATTCTATCCAATTCCGGTCATTGACCAAGTCATGCCTTCCCGTTAAAGGGTTGAATATCGAATCCGATTGGCTGTCGTAGGCAGACTGCTCAATGGTTAGATGTCTATGCAGAAAGAAATGCGAAATTTCATGAGCCAATATAAAATTGAAGCGGTCCGTATCGCTGATGCTGGAATCAATAATGATTTTCCTTTCTTTAGCGATACAAAGGCCGAGGATTTCACGACCCTGAGGTTGTTCGATGGATTCTATTGATACTTCARGTTTATGTTTTTCTTTAAGGTATTCCATAAAACTTTCCATATTAAGCCCAAGGTGGTGCTTTCTGATATGAGGGTTAAAATCATCCAACAGGTTATTGGCCATTTCTTCCAGCAGTTCTCCTGAAAGACGCTCTACGCCTGTAACTTCAGAAATCTCGCCGGTCTTTCCCGTAAGATAACCTAAAAGCGAGTGTCGTATAACTTTTTCTAYCAGCTCTGACCAGTTGATTTCTGCTACACCCTGGCCAACGCCGAGATTGCTTAGTTCACTCAGAAACCTTAGCTTTTCAAGTTCAGCAGCAGTTTGAGCAAAGTCTGTATCAACAAGGCATGCTTTGCGCTTTCTTGAATTATATATTTTAGTATGAAAGGYATCCTTTTCGATTTTTATCCATACAACCTTATGCGCATTTGCCAGCTTTTGAGCCTTGCGCTGAAGATTTGTAGTACTGATGAAAATCGGATGAATGTTTAGCCCGCCAATGGATTGGATATTGTTGATGAATTCACCAACGTCATTGCCCGGAATGGTCGTTTTATAGTCTTT
>NZ_JBFTQI010000817.1:0-2500 GCF_056398925.1 Pedobacter sp. 01T416_2 | reverse complement strand
TGCTTGCCTGTCGCCCCTCACCTAGTCTACAATTAAAAAAATTACCGGTGGTGGCCGATTTCCTTACCGGAAAAATTGATGATGCTTCAGCACATTTACAGGCTTCAAACCAGCTAACAACAGCAGAAATAGCCATACGGAGAGAGAAACTTTACAACCAGAAACCTTTACTTCAGATTAAAGACCTATGTACCTGGTATCCTATCCACAATGGTCTTTTTGGCAAAACGACTGATTACGTTAAAGCTGTTGACCAGTTGAATTTTGAGGTTTTTCCTGGTGAAACCTTAGGTCTGGTTGGCGAATCGGGTTGTGGCAAAACCACTCTCGGCCGTACCATTTTACGGCTGATACAGCCTACTTCTGGTGAAATCATTTTTAACGGAGAAAATATTACACACATTGACAAAACAGCCTTACGAAAGTTAAGGAAAGATGTTCAGATTATTTTTCAGGACCCTTACGCTTCATTAAACCCTAAATTAAGCATCGGTCAATCGATTTTAGAGCCATTACAGGTGCATAAATTATACCGTAACGATAGCGAGCGTAAACAAAAAGTACTGGAATTGCTTGATAAAGTAGGCTTAAAAGTAGAGCATTTTAACCGATATCCGCATGAATTTAGTGGCGGACAAAGGCAGCGTGTAGTGATCGCGAGGGCTTTGGCTTTACAACCTAAATTTATCATCTGCGACGAATCGGTATCTGCTTTAGATGTTTCTGTTCAGGCGCAGGTTTTAAATCTCATCAAAGATCTCCAACACGAATTCGGACTCACTTATATCTTTATCTCTCACGATCTGGCGGTTGTAAAGCATATTTCAGACCGTATTTTAGTAATGAATAAAGGAAAAATTGAGGAAGAAGGTTTTCCAGAGCAGATATTTTATGCGCCAAAAGCAGCTTATACCCAAAAACTGATCGAGGCCATTCCAGGACACCAATAATAGAAAATGCTTAGAAATCTTTCAATTGCTTTTACACTGATTTTTCTTTCTTTAAATAATATTTATGCACAAAAAGTAGAAATCATTCAATCGACTACTATTTTTGAAARGGCGCCATTCGAGTCCTGCCACGCCTCAACCCTGATTGATTTAGGTAAAGGAAAAATAATGGCCGCCTGGTTTGGCGGTAAACACGAAGGCAGTAAAGATGTAGTAATCTGGTCATCAATAAAAACTGGCACACAATGGAGTTTACCGATCGAAATTGCAAACGGGATAATAAACGATACCAGCAGATTTGCGTGCTGGAATCCTGTACTTTTTAAAACAAAAAACGGCACTTTATTTTTACACTATAAGGTCGGTCCAAATCCAAGAACCTGGTGGGCAGAATATAAAACATCTGTTAACAATGGAAAAACATGGTCTAAAGCACAGAAATTGCCTAAAGATTTTCTAGGGCCAATTAAAAACAAACCTATCCAATTACCAAATGGAACAATTCTATATCCCTCAAGTACAGAAAGTTTAGATGAAAAAACATGGGCCATCCATATTGAAAAATCAGATGCGGAAGGTGAAAACTGGAAAAAGATCACTATCAATTGTGATACTTTTGGTGTAATCCAACCTTCTATTTTAACCTATCCAAATGGGAGATTACAGTTATTATGCAGAAGCAGGCAGAATGTGATTGTAGAAAGCTGGTCGGAAAATAATGGCGAAACCTGGTCAAAACTTAAGGCTACTCAATTGCCTAATCCAAATTCTGGTAGCGATGCAATAACCCTGAAAGATAGTCGGCAATTACTGGTTTACAATCCACTAACAGCAGGTAAAAACTGGTGGGAAGGCAGATCAGTATTAAAACTGGCCATATCAACCGATGGCGAAAATTGGCAGGATATTTACACACTCGAAAGCCATAGCAAAGGCGAATACAGCTATCCGGCCATTATCCAGGATAGAAGCGGCAACATCCATTTGAGCTATACTGCCGAGCGGAAGAAAATCACTTACATGGAGATCAGGTTAGTCCGTAGTCCGTAGAATAGAAAGGGGTCCTGAAAGAAGGTTTAACCTGCAAAATATTTTTTAATTGGTTCTTGGCTCATAGCCGATAGTTAAATAGCTGTTTCATAACCTACTCAGTCCATTAACTATGGCCGTAAACTGGTTGTCAATTTGCTTTACTAATGAACCAATGGCCAATAAACTATTAAACGATAAACCATCATCCATTTTACATATTATCCCTATATTTTCCATCCTGAGCATCTTTTCTGTATCTTCGGTAAATTCAGTTTAGCATATGGCAAAGAAAAAATCGGCAAATATAAAATTAGTTCTGAATCAATTGGTTAGTGATGTTTTTGAAAAAAACAGTAATCAGCTGCTTAATTATAAGCAGGTTTCGGCCAAATTAAATTTGAACGATCAAGAATCAAGAGAAACCATTCTCGAGATCTTAAAAGAAGGGAAAAGTACTGGCATTTTCTTAGAACCAGAAAAAGGTAAATTTAAACTTAAAGAACTGCAGAACTTTATTA
>NZ_JBFTQI010000816.1:0-2509 GCF_056398925.1 Pedobacter sp. 01T416_2 | reverse complement strand
GTTTGTAAACAGGGTGTACCAATAGCTCAGATTTTCCCTCGGCATTTTTGGCCAGGGAAAGCTTTACACTCATTTCTTTGATTTCAATGCCGTCACGATTAATATCATTTAGCTTAACCAGCCCTGTCCGYATTCCGGACAACAGTGCATCGATATCCTTTTTAGGAAGCGTGATATCTCCTTCCCTGTAAAGCCCCAGTTCGCGTAGATCTTCAAGGGGAAGATCCCGCACATTTAAATTTGCAGTTTGCATATAGAGTCATTTAAAATTTGGATTGAAATTTTGGCAGAAAGTGTTTGTTTGCTTACCTACCGTACAAATAGCGTTTAAGTTCGTCGCCTGACATTGATAGGATTATCAAGAGAAAATAAAGTGGGTTAACGCTCACACTTCCACGAAGAACAGATAGATGCAGATGTTCGCCTGTGGTCCTTCCCGTTGATCCGGTAAAGCCTATTGGGTCTCCGGTTTGGAGAACCTGACCAACTGAGGAATAGATTTTAGAAAGATGGGCATAGTAAACCATATAGCATCCATATCTCACAGTAACATAATTGCCCATTATAGCGGTATAGCCAATTTTGTCAATTATTCCCGGGAGTATAGAAACAACAACCTCGTTTTTACCCTCAATGTCTATTCCACTGTGAAAAGAATATCGTTCTCCAGTTACCGGATGGTTCCTTATCCCATAAGCAGAATTCAGTTTAAATTCTTTAAGCGGGAGCCTCGCATACCAATTTTTATAAGCAAGAGTGTCCTGAACTGTCCCATACCCATTAGTCTTAATCAATAAAGCACTACATAAAACCAGCCACCAACATTTCAATTTCCTGATTGATCCGTAAAAAATTCCGTCTGAGAACCTCCTCCTTCTTTCCCCCAAAGTCATAAAAAATAGGTAGTTCGACATATCCTTCTTCCTCCTTTTTAATTTCTTTTAGATCCAGGTTTATCTTGCAATTTATAGCTGAAGTCTCATACTCACCAGTATACTTTTCATCTGCATCGGTAGCAAGTAAACCGACCAACTCTCCAGCGCCCAGCGTAGTGATCTTGCCAGCAGGAATCAGCACTTCAAGCTTTTCACTGATTGATTTTGATACCTTGCTTCTATCAATAGATATACTTTCCCCGATCTGTTTCGATTTACCGAAGATTCTTTCCAGCCAGTCTAGCGTTTCTTTGTTCCTCGCAGCGCCTGACAGGACGTTACCCACAACTGAAGTAATGGTAGTCGCCGTATCTTTTCCATATTGCTGTTTGAACTGAGGCAATTCCTGTAGCCCCATTAAAACCGCCACCTTGTTGGACCTTGCGGTTGCAATCAGATTCTCGATCCTGTGGACAAAAAGTGTTGGTACTTCATCCAATATCAGTGCAGATGGAAGATTGCCCTTTGAATTGATCAGCCTGGTAAGGCGGTTGAGTACTACTGAATAACATGCGGAATTGATATTCTGGGTATTGGGATCATTAGCCAGCACCAAAACTCCAGGCGAAGATGGATCGGAAATCTTGAGATCAAAATCATCTCCCGAAAACACCCAGAATGTTTCCTTTGTCGCCATACGGCTCATGAATATTTTCAGTGTTCCAATCTGTCCTTCCAGTTGATCAAAAGCCTTGGCAGCAAATGCAGACTTAAATGGAGAAAGCAGCGACACCAGTTCCGGATTGGTAAAAAGAACAGAAAAAATCTCTTCGTAGGAACGATTTAAAAAAGCCATTACATGTGGCAGACTGGAATATTTACCCTTTTCATGCCTGCTCATAAAGTAAATACAGGAAGCTAAAAAATTGATAGCAGATTGCGTAAAAAAAGCGTCGCTCCCACTGGCCTTATCTCCCTTTTTAAGCGCTTCCACAGTCCCTTCCGCTGTCTCCGAAGCATCTGCCAACATGGTAATATAGTCACTACGCAATGGATTTATCCTCCGGCTCTTTTCGACATCAGTCAGATTGATCACATGAAACTTAAAATCCTCCAGAAAGCCTTTTTTCTTTGCTTGCAAAAAGTGGTAATAAGCAATCTTGCCAAGATCCGGAAACTTAAAATCGTACAAGCAGACTGCAAAAGACTTCGCAATCAGCTGCCTGATAAAAGGGTTCACAACCGAAAAGGATTTCCCTGAGCCAGGTGTCCCGATTAAAATCGTTGCACGAAAAACATTGAGATTCACCCAGCCCTTTCTAACCTTTTTCTTGTAATAGAAAAGCATCGGTATATTTACGGAGTAAGGATTTTCTATCTTTTTGACCTGTTGCATGAAACTTTCGGCCTCAACATTCCATTTATCCTTCCCAAGTCCCGACCTAATAATCTTGGAGACATTATCCATGGAAATACTGATCAGTATAGCGCCGAAAAAGGAAAATATCATGTAGGTCAGATCCATTGTTGTCGTGTAAGCAAACAAAAACCGGCCAGGTTTTCCATAAAAAAATAGGCTACCAAAATAAAGGAGCAGACCAAGGCTCAAAGGATAAACAACTTTAGTCTTTGGG
>NZ_JBFTQI010000815.1:0-2526 GCF_056398925.1 Pedobacter sp. 01T416_2 | reverse complement strand
GAGTGGTACGTGTTGATTATTTCCTGGAAGAAGGAACTGGTAAATTTTATTTTATCGAAATCAATACCATTCCCGGGCAAACAGCAACCAGTTTTATCCCACAACAGGTAGCGGCAATGGGTATTACACTGAAAGAGTTTTACACCCGTTTAATGAAAGAAACATTAGGGTAGTCTTCGTGAACTTTGTCATTCTGAATGCAATGAAGAATCTTTAAGATATTAGCATGCTTTTATGATCTATTGGCTTTGTTAGCGAGGTAATTTAGGTTAGGTGTTTCATTGGCTAGGGATTCTTCACTTCGTTCAGAATGACAAGTGACATATAATTATATCGAAAATAATCTTTAAGATCTTTTATAGACCTACTTAAGTACTTATTGGCCTAAATTATGATGAACTTCCAGAAACTGATTGATAAAGGTTTAAAACTCAAAAGCTATCCAAAAGATTCGGTTGTTTACGAGCCCGGTATGCAGCCGCGCTACGTGTATTTTATCAAATCAGGTGAGGTAAGAATGGTTACCGTTAGCGATGAAGGAAAGGAATTTATTCAAGGGGTTTTTAAAACAGGGCAATATTTTGGCGAACCTGCATTATTGATCGACAGGCCTTATTTAGCTTTTACCATCACCAATAAAGATTCGCACATTATTGCTGTAAATAAAGAAGATTTCTTTGATTTGATCAAAAACGAACCCGATTTTAGCATGCACCTGATCCGGACGCTAAGTCACCGCCTTTTTTATAAATCGATGATGCTGGAAGAACTGGCAAGCGAAAAAGCAGAGCATCGGTTGTTAACGATTATCAATTACCTTCTCGACGATATTGCTGTGGGTGAAAATTTAAAGGTAACGCGACAAGAATTAGCCGATATGACTGGTTTAAGGGTAGAAACAGTGATTCGTGGCACTAAAATACTAGCCGAAAGAGGCCTGATCAAAACCATTAAAGGGAAAATAGTAAAGGTTTAGCATTTTATTTGGAACCAATAAACAAATGACCAGTGAACAAATGACTAATGAACTAACAAACCATCCCTCAAACATGACGTAGATCATAAATTAGTTTTTAATTTTAGCCTTACCTTTGTGGTATCAAATTAGAAGATTATGGCTGAGTTATCTAAATTTCAAGCATTTTTACAGTGTAAATGCCCGCGCTGCCGCAAAGGAGATATCTTTACCGGAAGTGCTTATTCTTTCAGATTACAAAAAACAAATATTACCTGTCCGCATTGCAATTTAAAATTTGAACGTGAACCTGGATTTTTCTACGTAGCGATGTTTGTAAGTTATGCCATGAATGTTGCAGAAATTATTACCATTGGAGTAGCATCGTATGTTTTAGGCTTGCCTTTAATTTATGAAAACCTGTGGTATTATGTAAGTTTAATCTTAACGGGTGTTTTATTGTTATCTCCAATTAATTACCGCTATTCGAGAGTTATTTTGCTTCATTACCTTACACCAGGATTGCACTATGTTCCCGGAAGTGGGGATTAGTGCTAAAAAACTAATCCAAAAAGGTCTTCCAGCGGGTAGAGGTCTAAAAAGCAAGCGGTAAAATTAAAGAAAAAGTGAATAAAAACACCATACCACAATGTTTTAGTTCTAATTCTGAGCCAACCAAGAAATAAAGCAAAAGGCAGCAACCAGAATACCGAAATCAGGCTGAAATGAATGATGAAAAATAAAATAGAGGAAATATAAATAGCTTCTTTTTCGTCAACCACACTTAATAACTTCTGCATTAAATAGCCTCTGTAAGCCAATTCTTCGAATATAGCAGGGTAGAGGGCAATAGAAGCAAACATTAACCAGGTACCATATTTATGAAATGCGAATATGGAATAATACTCCATTTCCTTTTTAAAAACAAGTTCGTTTAAATGGTCAACCACAAATGTGACCATAATGGAAGCCAAAATAGTAGCAGTTATTAAGCCCGTTAATTTCCATATAGAAAAACCTGGCCATTTTAGTATATTTTTATTTTCCGACCAGCTATTAAAAAAGAACAAAGTGGCAGCGATACCCATTATACCATCGATACAAAAAAACGTAGTTAAAGAATGTTCTTCTATGAGCAATGAAGTTGCACAGCACAATATCTCTATCATAAAGAACAGGCCGATTTGTTGTATGTTTGGCCACTTCTTACTGTGAATTACAACTTCCTTATAATTTTGGGCGCTACCGCAATGGCTACAGAATTTATGGCCTACAGGAACTTCATTTTAGCAATGATCACATAAATTATCCGAAATTTGCAGCTCCTCCAAGTTAATCGATATTAAGCTCTTTTTTTATTTTATCAGCTTCAAGAACTGCCCGAATACCTTTAATTAGATAAATGATGATCGCAACTTTAAAAATAATGCCCTTAAAAATACTAGTTGGGTCGGCAATAAGGTTTAAGATTTGAATGATTACATAAGTGATAGGCCTGAAACCATGGCCGTAATAGGTTTGGTTTTGCCTAAAACACCAAAAGCCACAAATGCTCCTACAAGGATTACATT
>NZ_JBFTQI010000814.1:0-2530 GCF_056398925.1 Pedobacter sp. 01T416_2 | reverse complement strand
GCCGCGATCACAGTACCGTAATCTACGCTTGCCAAACTGTAGAAGATTTAATCGATACCGATAAAAAGTTTAAAGCTTACGTACACGATATCCAAAAGAAATTAAAAATGAGCTAAACTAAGTTCAGGAACTGAAAGGTAGAAGGGTTTAAATAAAATCTTTCGTTCATGTTCAAAAGTTTATGCAAAAAACAAAGGCCCGATAAAATATCGGGCCTTTGTTTTGATGTGTTTTTTAAGAAAAAATTAAAGTTTTTCCACTTCAGCTAAGCCATATAATAAGGCCGCAACATGTAATGCCTGGGCTATTTTATTGTCTTTTATCAGTTGCTTTACTTCCTCAACAGTATATTCTTCAACATTTAATATTTCATGTTCATCTAAATGCTGTTCATGCGTTTTAATACCACCAGTTAAGAAGTAGGTAAAGGTTCTGTTGTTTGACGTTGCCGGATTAGGGTAAAGCTCGGCAATAAGTTTGCAGGTTTTAAAGCTGTAACCTGTTTCTTCTAGGAGTTCACGTTTAACTGCAAACTCAGGCGCTTCATTACCATCAATTACACCACCTGGAACCTCGAGTGAAACAATATCGGCTGCATGGCGGTACTGGCGCACCATGATTATTTTTCCCGCTTCTGTAAGTGCAATTGCATTAACCCAGTTCGGATACTCTAAAACATAATAATCGTCTTTTATAATGCCATCGGGAAGTTTAACCTCGTCTACCCGTAAGGTAGCCCACTTTTCTCTTACTAAATATTTAGAGGCAATTTTCTGCCACTTTTCTATAATCATTTATTTACATTGTTTTGTTTAGTGCCATGCGCGTGGCGTTTAGCGCAAATACTGTTGTATCGTTTTCTGACGGTGCAAGTTTACCAAATGTACGATCTTGTGCCGATCTGACAGGTATTGATAGACTAGATTCAGTTTTGGCGCGATCATTTGGTTTCTATTCTGACTCACACCCATTTCGTAATATAAGAATTCGCTGAGCGAGTCGAGTTTTTCGGGAGGGAGGTCGCCTTCGGCTAACCAGTTTTCAAAAACCGAAAGATCTTCATTTTCAAGAATTTCTTTTGGCAATTGAAAGCCGCCTTCCATGGTTTCGTCAAAAAGCTGATTGGCTTCAGCCAACTTGCCTTCTAACTTTAAGCCCATAATACGGGCCAAAACCTGTGCAAGTTTCTGTATTTCTGCTGTAATTAAATCTCTTCTGTACATTATTGTTGTAATGTTTTAATCTGTTGGAAAGTTGTAACGTTCAAAAAGGAACAGATTCTAACTTATGGACTATGGACTATGGACTATGGACTATGGACTATGGACTATGGACTATGGACTATGGACTACCAGCTTCCGCTGCTTCCACCACCGCCAAAGCTTCCTCCGCCAAAACCACCGAATCCACCGCCGCCTCCACCAGAAGAACCGCCTCCCCAGCCACCGCTACTTCGGCCGCCACCGCCACCGCTTCCAAAAAGCATTGCCCAGAACAAAGCGTTAGATGCACCCCGACCGCCAATTACTTCGCTACCGCCTCCGCCACCTTTTCTCATGATGATGATGATGACGATTACAATAATGATAATAATTACGATACTGCCACCTCCGCCACCTTTCTTTGAAGAAGTTTTAGGACTATCATTTTTATATTCGCCTTTGGTATATTTTATAATCGAAGTAGTACCTTCATCTAAGCCGGCATAATAATTTCCGGCTCTAAAATTGGGTTTAATATCGTTATCAATAATACGCTTGGCATAAATATCGGGCAATGCGCCTTCCAAGCCATAACCTGTTTGGATAGAAATTTTTCGATCGCCAACAGCCACAACGATCATAATCCCGTTGTTTTTGCCACTTTGGCCAACTCCCCATTTTCGGCCCAGCTCAACGGCGTATTCGTTAATATCATAATCGCCTACCGATTTTAATATCGCTATGGCAATCTGTGTTGATGACGAATCATTAAAAGCCACTAATTTAGTTTCCAGTTGCTGTTTTTGATCGGCTGATAACACATTAGCGTAATCATTAACCAAAGTATTGGGTTTCTCTGGAAAATCCTGTGCGAAGGCGAAAGTGAATAATAAACTCAGTAACGAGAAAAGGAATATTTTCTTCATCGCTTATTTCTGCTCTAGATTGTCCATAAAAACGATATCATTTGGCAATTCATTAATGTCGCCTTTTTGAGGAGGGAAGAATAAGGCTAGTTTTTCTCCGGCCAATGCTACTCCCGCAATAATGCCATCAGCTAAATTGCCTTTTGCAAAGTGTGCAGTCATCGCTATTTTGGATGTTTCCCAAAAATTTTCTGGTACTACCTGGTTAATACCTACATCGCCAATAATGGCAAACTTATGATCGGCATGCGCCAGGTAAATCAGCACCCCATTTCTTTTGGCTGTTTTGTCCATATCCAGCTTGGTAAAATACTCGATAGCTTTTTCGTATGGGTCACCCGCGCAGTGTTTATCAATAGCAATCCTAATTTCTCCAGATGTAGCTCTTTCTGCATCTGAGAT
>NZ_JBFTQI010000813.1:0-2532 GCF_056398925.1 Pedobacter sp. 01T416_2 | reverse complement strand
TTGCGCAGACTAATCCAGTAGGATGTATAATTGTATTCCCTTATGGTGCGGTTGCTTCATTCCCGAACGTTTACACAACACTAACAGGTTTTTCGGTGCCCACAACAGAGAGCGCGGATATTCAAGGTCTTCCTGTTTATGATGGTTTTGGCGCCGGTGTAGCTGTCAGTTACTCCTGTTATAGAGATCCAGTACCCAATACTACAAGACAATGTGTTGTAAGAGGTACTTCTACTCAATGGTACGGGGGTGTGTTCGCTCAAAACTTTTATCAGTGCCCCATAGATGATTATATACCCTACATGATATTGGCACTGGCCGCCCTAGGCTTTTTTATAATCAAAAAACAAGTGGTATGTGGGACAAGTAATTATAGCTTGTCTTAAACTGCTTTTGGCCAATATTGAACAAGTCTTATTCATTTTGTTCATGACAATTGTCAAGGATTTCTGATTTTGCTTTAAGCGAATTTTTTATTTTTTCTTTGTTTAGGTGCTTTCTGGGCCATTTTTGACGAATTGTAGCGCGAAATCAGCGTGTCATACTCCATTCATATTCACCCCATTCGATAATTTATTTATGCTTTTTTGGTTAATTTTGTAATATTAATCTTACGATTATTTTGGTATTGTGTTGGTTTATATCATCACTTGGTTCCAAAATTTTGTTGTGTTATTATTATAATTTTTTTGTCGCAGAACATCTCTGATTGTGGGAGTTACGTATGTGCACCCACCAGTACCAAACAATAATGTCGAAATATCTCTTTTTAACTGTTTTGTCAACAGTTTTATTTTTCTCTAATGCCGTCGGAGCAGTAGGCTGTAAAACCGGAAATTATATTTATACAGTTCAAAGTGGAACTTATTTTGACGGAGGGACCACTATGCCACTATACACTGCATCTGATCGAATCACAATAAGAAACTGGCCTGAAGATCCAAATTGCGGGATTTTAAGAACTACCTCAGATAATTATCCGGTAGCCAGTGGCGGCTCTGGCAATCCTCAATCTAAATGTACTTCTCTGGAAAGTGTTTCTAATCAGGGTGTTCTGGTGGATTACAATCCATCTGATAGCAATTGTATGCTGTTACCATTAGATGATTATGCGCCGTATTTAATAAGCTCCATCGGATTTCTTGGTTTTATCATAATTCGTAAAAAAGGATCAATTCGCATCTAGTCTATAAGTCATTATACTGTTATTCCTTATAGTGGTAATTTTGTATCACTAAGGGCCATAGTGTTGCCATAATATTGAACAAAAAGAACGGCAAATGCATAAGTTAGACAAACTAATTTTATATGGGGTCAGTATCGATATGAATGAAGGGGCGTATTAGTTATCATATTATTCTTTTCTTGAAATACTTTATACGCATTTGTTCAGGGTTCAGCCACGGGACGCATCATGCCTGATGAATAAATCGTTTACCGAAATCAGTAATAAATGTGGAATCCTCTTAATAGTTGAAAGCAGTTGAACAAAACGAATGTAGTTTCTGCATTAGGTTTGGTGTAGTTTTGATTTGGATATAATTCTACAGTTATGAACTCCTTGAAATGCTTAGCTATATGGATTGTTTTATTTCTCTATTCTACCTTAGCTAAAGCTACCGATGGATGTTTGATCACCGGCGGGACTGAACTTTATGATACTCCCACATTAAATGTTTTAACAGGAGGATATAAGCTTTATACCAATTCCTTATATCCTTTATCCAGTAATTATTGTAGTTGGGCAGCCGTATCATATACAGGAACTACATGTGGTGTTTGTTCCGGCTTGGGAATTTGTGTAGCTGGAATCTGTCCATGTCTTGGAACAGCTAAATATGGTTTGGAGGGGTCATTCACAATGGTTTTATGCAACTTCGATGACCATTCGTGGCTATTGGGAGCTACAGCAGGGTTATTCGGCATATTCATTATTAGAAAACGAAACAAACCATAGATCATCTTTGTCTGTTCGAATAGGAAACCATTCGGCATATGTAAAGCTATTCTTTATCTTTACCATAGTTTTCAGCTTAAAAAAAGTCGAAGAATCCCCGTTTGGTAACCATGAAAATATCACTCATTACAGTCGTTTACAATGGAGAAACCTTCTTGCAAGAGTGTTTTAATTCTGTAATGGCGCAAAGCTATCCGGATGTAGAGTACCTGGTGATTGATGGGGGATCGACAGACGGAACGTTAAATATTATTCAGGAGAACCAATCTCATATTGATTATTTTGTTTCAGAAAAAGATAAAGGTTTATACGATGCCATTAATAAAGGGATCCAGAGGGCAACAGGAGAGGTAATCGGAATCTTAAATGCCGATGATTTATTTGCACACCCCGATGTATTGGCATCAGTAGCCAAAACCTTTATCGATCAGCCGAAAATAGACGGATTTTATGGCGACCTCAATTACATCCATCCAAAAACACATAAAATTATCAGGACGTGGAAATCACGGCAAAACACCTTTCAGGATCTTAAAAAAGGCTGGATGCCCGCACATCCTACACTGTATTTGAAA
>NZ_JBFTQI010000812.1:0-2533 GCF_056398925.1 Pedobacter sp. 01T416_2 | reverse complement strand
GGGTACAATGGTGATCCTTACTCCTGATGGGAAATTAAGCAAAAAGATAACCGGTTTACCCAAGGTAGATCCATCTGGCCAGGGCGGTTTATTGGATGTAACTTTAGATCCAAACTTTGCTAAAAACAGAATGATTTATTGGGCTTATTCAGAGCCACAGGATAAAGGTGTTTTATTAGCCATTGCCAAAGGTAAATTAGCAGCTAATGAAACTACAATAGAAAACCAAACCATTATTTACCGCGCTACACCGGCTTACGGCGGTAAACTTCAATACGGTTCGAGAATTGTGTTCGATAAGAATGGTAATTTATTTGTAAGTACTGGCGAACGTTCTGGTAACGATATCAGAATTCAGGCACAATATTTAAATTCTTCTTTGGGTAAAATCTTACACCTTACCACCAATGGTAAAGCTGTGGCGAACGGACCCTTTGCTGGCAAAGCAGATGCAAAACCAGAAATTTATGCCTATGGATTGCGGAATCCAGATGGTTTAGCCATTAATCCTTTAACCGGTGATTTATGGGAAGCCGAATTTGGCCCTAAAGGTGGCGATGAGGTAAATATTATTAAACCAGGCAAAAATTATGGCTGGCCAATTATTACCTACGGAACAGAATACAGTGGTAAAAAAGTAGGTGATGGTATTCAACAGAAAGATGGTATGGAGCAACCTATTTATTATTGGAACCCAAGTATTTCTCCTGGCTGTATTGCGTTTTATAACAGCAATAGTATCGCCGAATGGAAAGGAAATTTGTTTGTAGGTGGCTTGGGTGGTTCGCATATTATCAGATTGGTAATAAAAAATGATAAAATTGTKGGTGAAGAGCGATTACTGGAAGGTAAAGGCGAACGTTTCCGTGATATGGTAGAAGGAAAAGACGGGGCGCTTTATTCTGTAACCGATAATGGTCATTTGTTTAGAATTGCTAAGAAGTAAGTTAAGTAATTATAAAATATAGATCCCGGATTCATTTATTGAGTCCGGGATTTTTTGTTTTAAATCATTTTATTTGTTTTTGGAAATGAGGGATCAGTTTTTCATTGGGGGTTTCGGCCCTGCTTTCCGTTTGTAGTGCCGGCGTGAAGCCGGCAGCTACCACTGCAATCGGGTTTATTTATCAAAGGATAGTAGCATAGTCGGACCATCAAATTGCTCAGGTTTGCCAGGTCTTTAAGGCGGAGGTTTTGCGTTAGGGATTGTAAGGGTTAGTACCGATCCTTCGTCGGTACCGGAGCATAGCGCAGCCCTGCAAAGCCCGCCCCTTGCGTAGCTTGGGGAACGCCCATATCAATTTGCAGTTTGCAATTCACAGTTTGTAGTTAGCCAGTGCTTGGACCTTTGAAACTTCGAAAGTCTTGGGGACTTTTTTAATTTTTTTTAATAAATCTTTTATTAGCTTTACCATATGCGGGTTGTAAACTACGAAAACGAAACAAGCTATGGTAATTTAGAATTGCTTGCACAACAAGTGGTAGAAGGTTTTATTACCGGACTGCATAAAAGTCCGTTCCATGGCTTTTCGGTTGAATTTGCAGAGCACCGCCAGTATAATAATGGCGATAATGTTAAAAATATCGACTGGAAATTATATGCCAAAACTGATAAACTTTACAGTAAACGTTTCGAAGAAGAAACCAATTTGCGCTGCCAGTTTGTGATTGATGTGTCCTCATCAATGTACTTTCCTGAACCTAAAAATAACAAACTGATCTTCTCGATACAGGCTGCTGCATCTTTGATGTACCTGTTGAAGAAACAGCGTGATGCTTTCGGATTAAGCTTATTTACAGATGAAATACTGTTGAATTCGCCAGCAAAGTCGACTACAGTACATCAGAAATATCTGTTTACACAATTGGAAGAGCTGTTACATAAACCCAAGGTAAATGCACAGACTAATTTAAGCGAAGCTTTACACCAGGTGGCCGAATTGATTCATAAACGTTCATTGGTAATTGTTTTTAGCGATCTTTTTAATACACAAACCAGCACAGATAAAACGGACGAGTTTTTTGATGCTTTGCAGCATTTAAAATTCAACAAACATGAAGTGGTGGTTTTTAACGTGGTAGATAAATCAAAAGAAGTTGATTTCAATTTTGAAAACCGCCCATACCAGTTTATCGATATGGAAACCGGCGAAACGATTAAAGTACATACCAATCAGGTAAAGGAAAATTATACAGCGGCAGTTTCCTCGTATCGACAGCAGATTGTGCTAAAATGCGCCCAATATAAAATCGACTTAATTGATGCCGATATGAACGATGGATTTTACCCTGTCCTTCAGTCTTACTTAATCAAAAGGCAGAAATTAGGCTAAAATTTGTTGCAAACAACACAGATTCAGCGTTGTTTATTAAATGATTTAAATTTTAAACTCCTTAATATGTTAGAAAAAGGCGCTGTAGCACCAGATTTCGAATTGAATGCTACTCCCGATCAGAAAATAAAACTTAAAGACTTTAAAGGAAAAAATGTTATCCTGGCTTTTTATCCTGCCGATTGGAGCCCAGTATGCAG
>NZ_JBFTQI010000811.1:0-2534 GCF_056398925.1 Pedobacter sp. 01T416_2 | reverse complement strand
ATTATACATATTACAAAATCCATTTATAATACTATCGATTTCTAAGTTTGAAATGTTTTTAACTAATATGAGTTTGTCATTTTTACTTTCTATTTTTTGTAAAAATTCTTTTGAGGGTCTTGCAGTATTATTATCCGGTTCAGTTTGTTGGTTTAGTAATTTGGTTTTAATTAGATAAAACGCAATAGCTACTAATATGATTCCAATAATTAAAGATTGCATCTTCATYTTAAGTATGGGTAGGGTTTTTAATTGCCATTATGCGCAAATTCCTATTTATGCAGTCTGAACTGCTTACTAAATTCTGCTATACTACTCAGGACTTCGGACTAATTAGGCATCAAACCTCGTTACTCCTGTAACACCTCTAACTTTTAATAAATTTTTAATCAGGTTTTCCAGGTGCTCGGTATCGTTTACGAAAATCATAATCGAACCATCAAAAATCCCTTCGTTAGTATCCACAGTAATTGACCTCATATTTACTTTAAAATCGGTAGAAATAACCCTGGTGATGTTATTGATCAAACCTACATCATCAATGCCTACAATGCGTAAGCCGGTTAAGAAAGTTAATTCCTGTTGTTTGTTCCATTTGGCTTTCACCACGCGATAACCATAATTGGCCATTAGCTGCGCAGCGTTAGGGCAGTTGGTACGGTGTATTTTAATCCCTTCACTTACGGTAACAAAACCAAAAACATCATCACCAGGGATTGGATTGCAACATGCGGCTAGCGTGTAATCTATTTTTTGCAGGTCTTCTCCAATGAGCAAAATGTCATTTTCCGAGCCCTTCATTTTGGTTTTAACGATGTCTACCGTTAGGTTTTCAGGTCGCTCCGGTCCGCGGTTTTCAACTTCTTTCTCACTCGACAGATACTCTTTTATATCTTTCAGCTCGATTTTTCCTAAAGCAACATTAACAAAAAGCTCTTGTGTAGAAGGCAGTTTAAAGAAATAACTTAGCTTTTGTAGATTGTCGGTATTGTAGGTGATTTTTAAAGATTTCAGCTTCCTTTCTAAGATTTCTTTCCCATTTTCGGCAATTTTCCGCTTTTCTTCTTTTAAAGATGATTTAATTTTCGATTTAGCCTTGGCAGTAACCACCACATTTAGCCAATCTTCTTTAGGTGTTTGTTTGCTTGAGGTGATAATCTCCACCTGATCGCCATTTTGAAGCTTATACGAAATAGGAACCAGTTTGTGGTTCACTTTAGCGCCTATACAGGTTGCACCTACGTCGGTATGGATCTCGAAAGCAAAATCTAATGCGGTAGCGCCTAATGGCAACTGGATCAAGGCGCCTTTTGGCGTGAAAATAAAAATTTCATCCGAGAAAAGGTTCATCTTGAAATCGTCAAGGAAATCTAAAGCGTTGGCTTCAGGATTGCTCAGCATTTCGCGGACTTTCTGGATCCACTGATCCAGGCCGTTATCGTTACTCGATTCTTTGTATTTCCAGTGTGCAGCAAAACCTTTCTCTGCAATTTCGTTCATGCGTTGTGTACGGATCTGTACCTCAACCCATTGCCCGCGTGGCCCCATTACCGTAGTATGCAAACTTTCGTAGCCATTTCCTTTTGGTGAGGAAACCCAATCGCGTAAACGATCCGGATTTGGGCGGTATAAATCGGTAACAATAGAATACGCTTTCCAGCAATCGGCCTTTTCATTTTCAGGTGCCGAGTCCAAAATAATCCGGATGGCAAAAAGATCGTAAACCTCTTCGAAAGGAATATTTTTCTTTTTCATCTTGTTCCAGATGGAGTGGATTGATTTGGGTCTGCCATAAACATCGGCCACTAAGCCTTGTTCGTGAACAATTTCGTCAATCGGTTCGACGAATTTTTTGATGAAAAGCGCACGTTCAGCTTTTTTCTCGTTTAATTTTTTTGCAATGAATTTGTAAGTGTCAGGGTCGAGATATTTCATCGAAAGATCTTCCAACTCTGATTTTATGGCATATAAACCCAATCTATGGGCTAATGGTGCATATAAATAAATGGTTTCTGAAGCGATTTTAAGCTGCTTGTGGCGGGGCATAAAATCCATTGTACGCATGTTATGCAAACGATCGGCAAGTTTGATCAGGATTACCCTCACATCATCTGCCAGGGTAAGCAGCATTTTACGGAAATTCTCAGCCTGTAAAGAGCTATTGGTATCGAAAACGCCAGATATTTTGGTTAAACCGTCGATAATTTTAGCGGTTTTCTTGCCAAATTCGCGTTCAATATCTTCTAAAGTGATATCGGTATCTTCTACCACATCGTGTAATAAGGCACATACAATAGAGGTTGTTCCTAAGCCAATTTCTTCAGCGGCAATCTGCGCTACAGCAATGGGGTGGTAGATGTAAGGTTCGCCAGACTTTCGGCGCATATCTTTATGGCTCTCCAGTGCCATATCGAAAGCTTTCCTGATTTCTTTTTTATCGCCCTTTTGTAAAGTAGATTTGCTTGCCCGTAGTAATGCCCTATATCTTTTTAGAATCTCTTGCTTTTCCGCCTCTAAATCAATCACTAACTCTG